>JBAPMC010000149.1:0-7197 GCA_049278415.1 Solirubrobacteraceae bacterium | reverse complement strand
GGTCAGGTGATGGTTAGGAGCCCAGCGTGCCAGCTCGAAGAGTCGCTCCAGCATCTGCGGGTCGACAGGCTCGGGCGCAAATGCCTTGTGGGTGCGTCTGGTTCTGATCGCTTGCTCGAGCTCCATGATCCGCAAGCCTAGAGTGAATGACCATGCCAGAGGGTGACACCATCCATCGCGCGGCCAATCGCATCCGGGGAGTGCTCGAGGGAAGAGTTCCCGAGGAGATCCTCACCCCCCAACCGCGCCATCGAGCCGATCGTTGGCCACAACGACTTCAGGGGCGCTCAGTCCGCTCAGTGGACGTCCACGGCAAGCATCTGTTCCTACGTTTCGAAGGCGATCTGACACTGCACTCTCACTTGCGCATGACAGGCCTCTGGGGTATCTACCGTCAGGGCGTGCGTTGGCGGCGCGCGCCCCGACGCGCATGGCTCGTGTTGCGCAGCGAGCACTGGGAGGTGGTCCAATTCGACGGGCCTTTGCTCGAGCTGGTGAGCGACGCTCGCGCCCACTCCGACCCACGTCTCGCTGCTCTGGGACAGGACGTGCTGGGTGAGGACTTCGACATGGATCGCTTTCTTCTTCGCTTGAGATCGGACGATCCAGCTCGTCCGATCGGAGACGCACTGCTCAATCAGAACACGGTCGCAGGGATCGGCAATCTGTGGAAGGCCGAGCTTTGCTTCGCCGCCAAGATCGATCCCTGGCGACCGCTTGCCACGGTGTCAGACGAGGAAGCTGTCAGCTTGGTGGACACGGCGCGAGAGCTCATGAGCAGGTCCGTCAGGGACGGCTTCAGCGCGCGTCCCCGCACCGTTTACAAACATGCCGGATTGCCCTGCCCCCGCTGCGCCACGATCATCCGCCAGCGTGGCCAAGGAGAGAACAACCGCTCGACTTACTGGTGCCCTGGCTGTCAGATTTAACACTAATCACTGCCGCGCGCGTTCATTGGCGCCCTGCTCGAGAAGCACAACCTTGGCTTGCCACTCGCCGTTGCAGCCGGGGCTGGCGCGGCGAGCTTTGGCGCCTATGTGCTGAGCCGCAGCCGCGGAGAGGCCGAGCCGTCGGTCTGAGACAGAGCAGGAGCACTTGACCTGCGACTGGCGCAGCGCGCCGGGGCGCCTCACCGGTATACGTAACTACGGTCGCTGGCCAGACAGCTCCACGCAGAGCTGCTCGAGCAACTGATGTACCTCTGGAACCTGTTGCGTCGCGGGGTCCGCCAGCATTGCTCGAAGCTCGTCGCGACGAGCGCTCAGCAACTGATCGGCCATCGCAAGACCGGCCGGCGTCAACCTCGCGCCACCGTCCCCTTCGACCACAAGCCCCCGTTCACGCAACTCCCGTTCGACCGCGACGACACGCTCGTCCTCGACCGCCTGCTCTTGAGCCATCTCGCGCGTCCCCTCGATTCCATAACTGTCGAATCGAGCGAGGGCCCAGATCGCTCCCGGGCTCAGATCGACGCTGGCACGAGCCCCTACCCTCTCATTGAACGCACGTCTGTCCTCACGGCTTACGAGCACGCTGAGCGCGCGGTCCAGTTCGGCGAGCGAACTCGGGCTCTTTGGCGCCGCGAGCGCATCGTCAAGCCCTTGACTCGTGGAGGCTGTTGCACGCAGTGGCCGCTCGCGCAGGCGCAAGCTCAACAGGAAACCCAGTGCGCCCACGCCGGCCGCAACGAGGAACACCGGGCGCAGAGCATGCACATAGGCGTTCTCATAGGCAAGCCTGGCTGCGGGGGGCAAGCTCCCGACCTGGGCGCCGGTGAGACGAGCGCCACCGGCGACCTGAACCCCGAGCGCGCCGCTGATAACGTCGTGGAGCTCGGTGCGCAGACGGCTCGAGAAGATCGTCCCGAACACCGCCGCGCCAATCGAGCCGCCGATGCCACGTGCGAGCGTGACACCTGAGGTCGCGGCGCCGAGCACCGAGTAATCAACGGCGTTCTGCACGGCCAGCACCAGCACCTGCATTACCATCCCCAAACCGAGGCCCAGCACCAGCAGGTACAGGTCGGCCGCGGCCGAGCTCGTATTGACGTCAAGGCGCGAGAGCAGCAAAAGCCCGACGGTCGTGGTCGCGGTGCCTGCAATCGGGAACAACCTGTAGCGCCCGGTGCGTGAGATCACTCGCCCGGAGACGATCGAGGTGAGCACCAACCCACCCATCAGCGGTATCAGCCGCAGGCCCGCCCCGGTCGGGCTCGAATGGAACACGGTCTGGAAGAACAGCGGCAGGAACGTCACTGACCCGAACAGCGCGAAGCCCACGATCAGCGAGAGCAGGCCGGCGATGCGAAACACCTCGTCGCGCAACACCGGGATCGGCAAAACCGGCTCACGTGCGCGTCGCTCAACTGCCAGGAACACGCCGATCAAGACCACCCCCAGGATTGCCACGAGCACTGTCTGCCCTGAGCCCCATGCCCACGTCGTGCCACCGAGACTAGCCACCAGCACGATCGCGCTCAACGCGCCCGCCAGCAATCCGGCGCCGAGATAGTCGATCGCTGGGCGGCTGCGCACGCTCGTGGCGGGCAGCGTAGCGGCGATCACCACCAACGCAGCCAAGCCGACTGGCAGGTTCACGTAGAAGATCCACCGCCACGACAGATGCTCGACGATCACGCCGCCGAGCAGCGGGCCCGCGACGCTTGCCACACCGAACACGGCGCCGAAGAGACCCTGGTAGCGCCCGCGCTCGCGCGGCGAGACGATATCCCCGACCGTCGCCTGCACGAGCACGATCAGCCCCCCGGCTCCTAGCCCCTGCACAGCACGGAACGCGATCAGCTCGGTCATCGACTGGGCCAGACCACACAATCCGGAGCCCACGAGGAACAGCACCACCGCGCTCTGAAGCACCCGCTTGCGTCCCAGCTGATCGCCGAGCTTGCCGTACAGCGGCGTTACCGCCGTCTGCGCAAGCAGGTAGGCGCTCGTCACCCACGACAGCCGCTCCAGTCCACCGAGGTCGCCGACTATCGTTGGAAGCGCAGTCGCGACAATCGTCGAGTCAAGCGCCGCCAGCAGCATCACCAGCATCAAGCCGCTGAAGACGACTCCGATGCGGTGACCTACAGCGGGGCGGCCAACAGCGGACGTGGCTGCGGCTGTGCTCATCTCACTTCAAACCCCAATGGCGGCAGCTGCGCTTTCCATCGGCACACCCTACTCAGGCCACCACGGCTGTCTCAGCTCAGGCCTGCCCCTTTTGCCGCCAACCAGATTGGGGCGCCGCCGGTATGCGACAGCGCCCCAATCCCCGCTGTCGCCCTCACCCGGCCGACAGCGGTGCTTGGGCATAGCGCAGCGAGCCCGGCGTGGTCAGTGTCTCCCCTGTCTCAAGCAGCGTCTTCAGACCCGAGAGGATCATCGGCCAGCCACCGTAGAGCTCGCTGTTGGCGCCCTCACGCAACTGATCGTGAGTAACAGTTAGCTGGCATGAATCCCCGACCTGCTGGATCTCCCAGGTGACCCGCGATGTCCCTTCGCTCTTGACATTCTCTCCCCAGAGCGCTGTGAAGCTCTGCACGAGTCGGCGCGGTGGATCAACCTCCAGGTTCTCACCCTCGAGCAGCGGCGAAGACGCCATTGGGTGAACACCCTCGTAGCGTGAGCCGGGCGACCAGTCCGAGTTGACGCCCACCCCAAAGTTGTACTTCTGCCTCAGCTCGCTATCGGTGATCGCCTCCCAGAGACGCTCCGGCGTGGTCTTTATGTAGATCTCGAATACCTTCTCCATGGTCTTCTCCTCCAATCGTGTCTTGAGGCCGCTGAGCGTTGCGGCCCAGGGCTCTGCGTACTTGCTCACCCACCTGTCATGGACGAGGCGGATGGGAACGGGGTTCAAGAAATGCAGCTTCTCGCGCCCACGCTTCTGTGTGGTTACGAGGCCGGCCTCCTCGAGCAGCCTGAGGTGCTTCATGACTCCAAATCGCGTCATCGGCAATCGCTGCTCCAGCGCACTGAGTGTCTGCCCGTCCTGCTTGAACAGCTCGTCGAGCAAACTGCGGCGGGTCGGGTCAGCCAGCGCCTTGAACACCATGTCCATGCAAGTCATTATACGTGACTATTTAGTCACCTGTCAAGGGCTCTCGCGACGACCGGTATATGCTGGCGACAGAAATGGAGGACCCAAAGCTGAGATTCGAGGTCTCGATGTCGGTGGACGGCTTCACCGCCGGGCCGAACCAGAGCGAGGAGCACCCGCTGGGCATCGGCGGCGGACAACTCCACGAGTGGGTGTTCAAGCTCGCTGCATGGCGCGAGCCTCATGGGATGGAGGGCGGCGAGGTCAACGCCAGCAGCGAGATCGTTGAAGGACATCTCGAGAACATCGGCGCGAGCGTTATGGGGCGCAACATGTTTGGCGGCGGCTCGGGGCCGTGGGGAGATGACCCCTGGGATGGCTGGTGGGGAGAGAACCCGCCCTTCCACACGCCAGTCTTCGTGATCACTCACCACGCACGCGAGCCACTGGTGAAGCAAGGCGGCACAACCTTCTTCTTCGTAACCAACGGCATCGAGTCGGCGCTCGAGCAAGCCATGGAGGCGGCTGGAGGCAAGGACGTCTCGCTCGGTGGCGGAGCAAACGTTGCTCAGCAGTATCTGGCAGCTGGGCTACTCGACGAGTTGCAGCTCAATGTCATTCCTGTCTTGCTCGGCGACGGCACCAGGCTCTTCGAGAACATCGCTGCCGCCGATGTAAGACTGGAGCCCATCCGAGCGCTCGAGGCTCCGGGCGTCACACATCTCCAGTACAAGGTCCTGAACTGAGCTTGCGCGCCAGAACAGTTGGCCAAGACATACATCGACGAGTCGCTTAGCGCACGTCGAACGACTTACGCCGCAAGCTAAGTGCGCCGCGAGCTACTGGAGAACCCCGGCCTGTGTCTAGCCTGCCGCTTGGCCTTGCGCGCTGCTGACTGCTCGGCGCTCTTCTCACGCGCCTGACCGTAGGACTGGGTGACCAACGTCTTGCCATCAGACCAACCGAAGGCTCGGATGAGCAGCACAATTGCAAAGAGCAGACCCCAGGCTGTGGTGACGAGCTGCTGGGACACCGAGTAGGCGGTTGCGTTGGACGCACTGGTGACGCCCTTCAGCGAGAGCACGTTGAAGCCCTGCACCACACCCGCTCCGCCCGGGGTCACCGAGCTCACGTTGGCGATCGAGTTTCCGGCGACTATGCGCATAAGGGTGTGGAAGCTGACGGGAATGTCGTAGGCAGCCAAGAACACAGCCATGATGCCGAGCATCGAAGCCCAGCTGATCGCCTCTGGGAGTACCACCCGTCCGAGAAAGGCACGAGGGTGAACGAGGATCTGCGCACCAGCCTTTGCCTGCCCCCACCACTGCTTGACCCGCTGGCGCAGAGATCTTCCAACGAGGAACAGAAGCATGGCCACGCCCCCGAGCAGGATCACAGTTGCCCATGGGTGTTCGGCCACGAACCCCAGCTGGATGGAGAACGATCCATCCACCGTCAAAAACAGGTAGAGGTAACAGAACGTTCCAATCAGTGTGAAGAAGATCTTCTGAACCGCCATGCCAGCCAGCACACCCGCGAAAGTTGCAGAGACGATGATCGTGGTGAACATCAGCAGCATCACAAGCGTGCCAAGGTTCGCCGGAAGCACCGAGTTGAGCGCGACGGCGGCGGCGTAGCAGGCAAGGACCTGTATCCAGCGAACATCGGAGTCCGGGTATCCGTAGCGCAGGATCGAGTACCAGGCAAACGCTGTAGCGGTCGTCTGCACCGTCATCAACGCTATGCCTGCGAGCAGATAGCCGAGCGAGACGCTCGTGATCGTGTCCCATAGGTGCTTGAACCAGCCCGTGAGATCCCAGCCGGCAAGCGTCGCCGCAGCGCCGATCACGACGATGACCAGCGCCCCGATCAGTATCCGTCTCAGGTGAACCTGCCCGTGCGCGGGAGCAACCGTTTGCTGAGTGGCCACGTGGCGGATCTTACGGGTCAGCTCAGGTGAGCGACATGAATCGCTGTCGGTCGAGCTCGGGGCGAGAACCCGATGGGCTTCACTCACTCACGGGGTCGCTCGGGATACTGTTGTGCCTGTCCACCGGCCACGCTCGACGCCTATAGACGAAGGAGACCCATGACGGATCCCGCTGATACCGCTGCGATCCCAGCGCTCCCCCCTCGGTCGGGCACGGCGGCGAAGACCGAAACAGCACCCTCGAGCGCGCCGCGCCGTCAGGGACTTGTACTGACCGCGCTGATCTTGGTGGCGTCTGTCGCCAACCTCAACCTTGCGGTCGCGAACACTGCGCTGCCGGACATCGGCAAGGCGTTCAACGCCTCACAGACGGCGCTTGATCTGATCGCCGTGGGCTATTCGCTCGGTCTTGCCGCCTCCGTGCTGTACCTCGGTGCGCTCGGCGACCGCTACGGACGCAAGCTAATGCTGGTCTTGGGCACATTCCTAGCGATCCCCGCGTCGATCCTTGCGGCGACCGCCTCAAGTGTTGGTGTCCTCATTGCCGCCCGTATCCTTGGCGGCTTGGCGGCCGGCATGGCCTACCCGACGACGCTCGCGCTGATCACGGCGTTGTGGTCGGGCCCCGCACGTACGAGGTCGATTGCGCTGTGGTCAGGGCTGGGCGCCTCGATGTCGGCGCTCGGGCCGCTGCTGTCCGGGGCGCTGCTCGAGCATCACGCTTGGGGCTCGGTCTTCCTGATCACGGCGCCATTCGCAGCGGTGGCTGCAGTCATGGCGATCCTGCTGGTGCCAAGCCACGTCAACGAGACCACGAACCCCGTCGATAACCCCGGGGGGATCCTGTCGATTGTGGCGATCTCAGCGATCGTGCTGGCAATCAACTTTGCGCCGGTCCCCAACAAGGGCACGGTGGCGCTCGCGCTCGGGGCGCTCGCGCTCGTTTCCCTGGCAGTCTTCTATCTACGTCAGAAGCGGACCAGGTTTCCCTTGTTTGACCTGCACGTGGCTGCTCGCCGCATCTTCTGGGTGGCTGCCTTGGGGGGAATTGTCGTCTTCGGCAGCCTGATGGGCGCGATATTCGTTGGCCAACAGTTCCTGCAGAACGTGCTCGGCTACTCGACGCTCGGCGCCGGAGCGTCGATCCTCCCGGCTGCCCTGCTGATGGTGGCGGTTGCGCCACACTCGGCCAAACTGGTCGACACGCGCGGTGCGAGGTTCACGCT
>JBAPMC010000148.1:0-4227 GCA_049278415.1 Solirubrobacteraceae bacterium | reverse complement strand
GTGATCTTGCCGCCCATCGCCCAGGTTGGATGGGCTAGCGCCTGCTCGATGCTCACCTCGGCAAGCTGCTCGCGCGAGCAGCCACGGAAGGGACCGCCGCTGGCGGTGATTGTGAGGCGCTCCACCGCCCCGGGGGGTTGGCCGCAGAGCAGTTGGTGAAGCGCGGTGTGCTCGGAGTCTACGGGCACGATCTGCGCGCCTGTTGCTTCGGCGAGCGCAACCACAAGCTCGCCTCCTACTACAAGCGACTCCTTGTTGGCGAGCGCGAGATCGATGCCCTCGCCGAGCGTAGCCACGGTAGGGCCGAGGCCGGCGGAGCCAACGAGCGCGTTCAGCACCAACTCGGCCCCCGACTCCACCACGAGCCGCACGAGACCCTCCGCGCCGCTCAACACCTCACCCTCCCCCCAGGCGTCGCCGGCAAGCTGCGCTGCATGCTCGTCGGCGAGCGCGATCCGCTTGACACCACGCGCGCGCGCCTGTTCGACCAGCGCCTCCCAGGAGCGCTCCGCCGAGAGACCCACAAGCTCCAGCTCGCCGCTGCGCTGCAGCACGTCGAGCGCCTGCGTGCCAATCGAGCCTGTGGAGCCGAGGATCAGCAGGCGCTTGGGCTGCTCAGACATAGGCCAACCATATGTAGTAGCCAACCACCGCTGTGAACAGCACCGCGTCGAGGCGATCGAGCACTCCGCCGTGGGCTCCGAGCAGCGTGCCCGTGTCCTTCGTGCCGGCCTGGCGCTTGACGAAGGACTCAAACAGGTCGCCGATGGGCGCGAATATTGCGACGCCGAGGCCGAGCACGAGCGCGTGTGCGCCCGGCAGCCAGTCCTGGTAGCGCCCGGCGAACCAGACTGCGAGGACCGAGCACGCCATGCCGATGAAGAGGCCCTCCACCGTCTTGTTGGGTGAGATATGCGGAGCGAGTGGCCGCCGTCCGAACAGCCGGCCGCCGAGGTATGCCCCGGTGTCGCCTAGGAAGGTGCCTACGAGCACGTCGATTACGATGCCCTCGCCATGTGGCAGTCCGCGCAGCAGCACTGCGTGGGCTAGGGCGAATCCGATCCAGTAGACGCCTAGCAATGTGAGCGCCATTCCCCCCACGCTCGGACGGCGCTGCAGGAGCGTCAGCCCGAACAGGACGGGGAGCGTGGCGGTGGCGGCGAGCAGCACCTGGGTTTGCCCGCCATACAGCGCCGCCACAAGCAGGCCGGCCAGCGCGAGGAAGCCTGCGAGACGAACGGGATGGGCGCCCTCGTACATGCCGTAGAGCTCGTGCATGCAGATGCAGCCGAGCACGAACACGCCGACGGTGAAGACGAGGCCACCCTCGATCACAAGGAACAGGGCGAGTGCGATCAGCGGCAGCGCGAAGAGTGCTCGCGAGCCAACATCGGAGCCTCCCGCGCGACGAGCCAGCCCGGCGCTGGCCGGGGTGCGGGAGCCTGACATCGTGCTACCGGCCACCGAACCGCCGGCGCCGCTCTGAGAACTCGGCGAGCGACTGCTCGAGCGCCTCGCGCGAGAAGTCAGGCCACAGCTCGTCGCGAAATACGAGCTCAGAGTAGGCGGATTGCCACAGCAGATAGTTGGAGAGGCGGCGCTCGCCGCTGGTGCGGATGATCAAGTCGGGATCATGCATCTCGGGGGCATATAGGAGCTTGCGAAAATCCTCCTCGGCGCCGCCTTGAAATGCGCGCGCTGCGTCGAGGATCTCGGCGCGCCCGCCGTAGTTGAATGCGACGAACAGCGTGATGCGCGCATTGGCGTTGGTTAGCTCCTCAGCCCAGCTCATTCGCTCGAGCAGGTCGGGGGCGACGCCTTCACGGCGCCCAATGAAGCGCATGCGCACCCCTTGCTCGTGTAGCTCAGGGGTCTCATCAGAGATGCGCTTTGCAAACATCTCCATCAGGCCCTTGACCTCCTCGGGGGGGCGCGACCAGTTCTCTGTTGAGAACGAGTACACGGTGAACTCCTCGATGCCGAGCTCGGCTGCGTCGCGCAGGCGCGCCTTTACGGTGTCTGCACCGGCGCTGTGGCCCTCGTTGACCGGCAGGCCGTGCGCACGCGCCCAGCGGCCGTTGCCATCAGTGATGATTGCGATGTAGCGTGCACGCGATGCGTCGCTGTGCGGCGCTTGAGCACCCTTCCATGCAGCGGAGACATGCGTCATCGGCTCTCGTGACTCTCTGCTGCCTGCAGCGGGGCGCTCGTGACCATCACACCTCGAGGATCTCCTCCTCCTTGGCCTTCAGGATGGCATCGAGATCACCGATCCTCCCGTCGGTGAGCTTTTGCAGCTCAACCTCTGCGCGATGCTCGTCGTCGGAGCCGGCCTCGCCTTCTGACTTCAGTTCGCGTAGCTGGTGCATCGTGTCGCGGCGGACGTTGCGGATCGCCACACGCCCGTCCTCCGCGAGGTTGCGCACCACCTTCACGAGCTCCTTGCGGCGCTCTTCGGTGAGTTCGGGCACGGCGAGGCGAATCAGGTTGCCGTCGTTTGAGGGGTTCAGACCCACGTCTGACTCGTTGATTGCCTTCTCGATTGTCTTGATCGAGGACTTGTCATACGGTTGAACGGTAATCAGCCGCGCCTCGGGGGCTGAGATGGTGGCGAGCTGGTTGAGCGGAGTTTGGGCGCCGTAGTAGTCAACCACCACCCGCTCGAGCAGCGCCGGGCTGGCACGGCCCGTCCTGATAGTCGAGAACTCTTGCTGGCTTGACTCAACTGACTTGGTCATGCGCTCACGGGCGTCCTCCAGCATGGCGTCGATCATCTCAGCGGCCATCGTCGGCTCCTCTTCTCATAGTCATGCGCTCACAAGCGTTCCTACTCGGGCGCCCGAGATTATCCGAGCGATGTTTGTCTCGTCATCCATGTTGAACACGTTGATTGGCATTGAGTTCTCCATGCACAGGGCGAGCGCCGTCGAGTCCATTACGCGCAGACGCTGCTCGATCGCTTCCATGTGGGTGATCTGTGGGATGAACTCTGCTGCCGGGTCCACCGCTGGGTCGGCGCTGTAGACACCTTCGACGCCGTTCTTAGCCATTAGGATGATCTCAGCGTGAATCTCGGCTGCACGTAGTGCGGCGGCTGTGTCGGTGGTGAAGAACGGGTTGCCGGTGCCCGCCGCGAAGATGACCACGCGTCCCTTCTCCAGGTGGCGCATTGCGCGGCGGCGAATATAGGGCTCGGCGACCTCTGAGACGCCAAGCGCCGACTGCACTCGCGTATTGGTGCCTGCCTTCTCGAGCGCATCCTGCAGCGGCAGCGCGTTGAGCACGGTGGCGAGCATCCCCATGTAGTCGGCGGTGGCGCGATCCATGCCGTCCGCCGCGCCCTTCATGCCGCGGTAGATGTTGCCGGCGCCTACCACGATGGCGACCTCAACGCCTTGGTCGCGCACGGCGGAGACCTGACGCGCCACGGCTGCCACGCGATCGGGATCAGTGCCGTAGTCAAGCGCGCCCATCAGGGCCTCGCCGGAGAGCTTGAGCAGTATGCGTTTGAAGGCTGGGGCGCCCATCGACGGAGAGCCTATCCGCGAGGCGAAGGAATCTCTACTGTCCGACCGCAAAGCGGACGAAGCGGCGTATCACGACGTTCTCGCCTGTCTTGACGGTGAGCTCGTCGCGCAGTTGCTGCACCGTCTTGCTGTCGAACTTGGGGTTGTGCATTTCCTGATCGAGCAGCACGATCGTGCGATACCAGGAGTCGAGCTTGCCGGCGATGATCTTCTCGCGCACGTTCTCGGGCTTCTCGGCGGCCTCCTGCTCGTAGATGCGCGACTCGGCGTCACGCGCCTCAGCTGGAACGTCCTCGCGGGTTACGTAGCCCACGGTGGGGGTTGCAGCGATCTGCATGGCTACATCCCGGGCGAAGGTGACGAAGTCGTCGTTGGTGGCGACGAAGTCGGTGTTGCAGTCCACCTCGATCAGCACGCCCACCTTGGCGCCCGCGTGAATATAGGCCTGCACGGTGCCCTCGGTGGCGGTGCGCTCACCGAGATCTTGGATCTTCTTGCCCTGCTTCAGGCGCAGGATCTCGATGGCCTTCTCGATGTCGTTGTTTGACTCCGCGAGGGCTTTCTTGCAATCCATCATGCCGGCCCCAGTGCGCTCGCGCAGGGCCTTCACGTCCTTGGCGGAGATGTCGGTTGCACTCACGAGGCACTCTCCTGCGCTGCCGCTGCCTCCTCAGTGGGCGCCGCTGGGGCGGGCTCCGCG
>JBAPMC010000147.1:0-7377 GCA_049278415.1 Solirubrobacteraceae bacterium | reverse complement strand
GTTGCAGCAACGCAGTCGACAACGAGCCATGCCAACTCAGCCCTGGGACTCCCGATGCCTGCATCGGCTCGCGTGCATGGCGCCACCACCACGCCGGCAACCGCTGCTCCTGCGAAAAGCGCACAGGCCGCCACTACGCCCGCCACGAGCACTCCCGCCGGCGGCGCCCAGCCGGGCACGGTTGCGCCGAGCGGCACCCCCACAACCGCCGCCCCTCCAACGGCTACCGCTCAAGCCTCCACCACGCCAACGGTTGCGGTCCCTGCAACCACAACCCCAGCCGGGGCGCCGCCCGCGACGAGCTCCACCACCGTGGTAGGCGTGGCTCACAAGGCCGCCCCGAGCAAAACGCGCCTAACCGCTGGAGCCCTTGCGCTTGCAATACTCGGCGCATTGCTTGCGCTCGGTTGCATCGTGTGGGTGCTTGCGCGCTGGCTTGCCCTGGAACCACGCTGGACGATCTCCCTCATGCATTCGCTGCGCGAGGCAAGCTATCGTGGCTCAGCCACTTGGGCGGAGCTCAGCGACTGGGCACGACTCGGTCGCTGAATCACGGGTAATACTAAAAACCCCTCTAAAATAGAGGTTTCATGCGGTCTGTCCGGCCGGCGCGCGACGATGCTCGGCCCCAGTGAACAGAGTCGAGTGGGCGTCGCACAGCGCCGGCGCAGAGGAGGTAAGGCCGATGGATTTCACACCGCACCCCACGATCGGGCAGGAGACCGTAGCCGGCGTGGCGCTGGCTGTGAAGCGCCTGTTTACCTCCCCGGACACGCACCCCTTCGACACGGTTGAATGGGAGCTGCGCGACGCTCGCATCGGCCACGGTGACCGCATCGCCTTTGAGCAGTCTGACGTTGAGTTTCCCAAGAGCTGGAGCCAGAACGCGACGAACATCGTGGCTCAGAAGTATTTTCGCGGGCAGATCGGAAACCCAGAGCGTGAGCGCTCTGTGAAGCAGATGGTTGGCCGTGTCGCGGGCACCATCGCCGGCTGGGGTCGCGAGCGCGGCTACTTCGCAAGCGAAGAGGACGCCGAGGCGTTTGAGGCGGAGCTCACTCACATCCTGCTGCACCAGATGGCGGCGTTCAACTCGCCGGTTTGGTTCAACGTTGGCTTCGAGGAGAGCCCACAGTGCTCAGCCTGCTTCATTCTCTCGGTGGACGACACGATGGAGTCGATCCTCGAGTGGAACACCAAGGAGGGCAACATCTTCCGCGGCGGCTCGGGCTCGGGCATCAACCTGTCGAACATCCGCGGCTCGATGGAGCCCCTGGCCAAGGGCGGCACCGCCTCCGGTCCCGTGTCCTTCATGCGCGGCGCCGACTCCTGGGCGGGCACCATCAAGTCCGGTGGCAAGACGCGCCGTGCGGCGAAGATGGTTGTGCTCGACATCGATCACCCCGACATTCGCGAGTTCATCTGGTGCAAGGCCAAGGAGGAGGACAAGGCCGAGGCGTTGCGCAAGTCTGGCTTTGACATGTCCATCGACGGCGACGGCTTCAAGTCGATTCAGTACCAGAACGCGAACAACTCGGTGCGCATCACCGACGAGTTCATGCGCGCCGTGGAGCAGGACGGGGAGTGGCTCCTGACGGCACGCGCCACGGGCAAGCCGGTCGGCGAGCCGACATCCGCGCGTGAGCTGATGCGCGAGATAGCAGAGGCCGCCTGGCGCTGCGCGGACCCGGGGGTGCAGTACGACACCACCATCAACCAGTGGCACACCTCTCCGAAAAGTGGGCGCATCAACGCGTCGAACCCGTGCAGCGAGTACATGCACGTGGACGACTCGGCGTGCAATCTCGCCTCGCTGAACTTGATGAAGTTCCGCCGTCCCGACGGCACGCTCGAGGTGGAGTCCTTCGAGCACGCGGTGGACATCATGCTGCTTGCCCAGGAGATCGTGGTGGGACCCTCGAGCTACCCCACCGAGGAGATCGGCGTGAACGCACGTGCGTTCCGCCAGCTCGGCCTCGGCTACGCCAATCTCGGCGCCTATCTGATGAGCAACGGCATGCCCTATGACTCCGATACCGGCAGGGGCACGGCTGCGGCGATCACGGCGCTCATGACCGGTCGCGCCTACCGTGAGTCGGCGTGCATTGCAGCCGCGCTCGGCCCGTATGAGCGTTATGAGGAGAATCGCGAAGAGCACAACAACGTGATGTGCATGCACCGCGACGCCTCCTATGAGATCCCCGAGACCGCCTGCGCAGACAGCAAGCTGCTCGAGGCCGCCAGGCGCTCCTGGGAGGAGGCTGTTGAGCTCGGCGAGCGCTTTGGCTACCGCAACGCCCAAGCCACAGTGCTCGCCCCCACCGGCACTATCTCCTTCCTGATGGACTGCGACACAACAGGCGTTGAGCCCGACTTCTCGCTTGTGAAGTTCAAGGAGCTCGTGGGCGGCGGGCAGATGACCATCGTCAACCGCACCGTGCCACTCGCGCTCTCGACGCTTGGCTACGCAGAGCAGCAGGTTGAGCAGATCGAGGCGCATTTGGCGGAGCACGGCACGATCGTGGGAGCGCCCGCGCTCGCCGAGGAGCACATGCCCGTGTTCGACGTGGCGGTTGGCGAGCGCGCGATCTCACACATGGGCCACATCAAGATGATGGGCGCCGTGCAGCCGTTCATCTCAGGGGCGATCTCAAAGACCGTCAATCTGCCGCAGAGCGCCACCGTGGAGGACATCGCCGACGCCTACACCCAGGCATGGCGTCTAGGGATCAAGGCGCTCGCGATCTACCGCGACGGCTCGAAGACCGCCCAGGCGCTGCGCACCGACGCCCAGAAAACCAAGGACACAGATGCTCCCGCTGACATCGACGCAATTGTCGATCAGGCGGTAGTCAAGGCGCTCTCCGAGGCAGGCCCGCAGCGCAAGCGCATGCCACGCGAGCGCCAGTCGCTGACACACAAGTTCTCGATTGGCGGCCACGAGGGCTACATCACCGCCGGCATGTATGAGGACGGCGCCGTAGGGGAGATCTTCCTCACCGACATCGGCAAGGAGGGCTCCACCCTGCGGGGCATGATGAACTCGTTTGCCACCGCCATCTCCATCTCGCTGCAGTACGGGGTGCCACTCGAAACGCTCGTGCAGAAGTTTTGCTACATGCGCTTCGATCCCGAGGGGATCACCGGCAACCCGGAGATCCCGTTCGCCAAGTCGATGCCCGACTACATCATGCGCTGGCTGGCCTCGCGCTTCCTTGACTCAGACGCCCAGGAGGAGCTCGGCATCCTCACTCCCGCGGTACGCGCCCGCGCGGCCGCCCAGGATATCGCCCAGTCGATGAGCTCCTCCGACACAGCCGGTCCCCCTGCGCCTGAGGCGAGCAGCGCATCCGGCAACGGTCCGCAAGCCACAGCGGACGGCGCCTCATCCCCACCGACCTCCGCGCTCACTGACTCCCCACCCGTCGTCCCCGCCCGCTTGCAGGGCCTCGACCTAGGGCCGGCATGCAGCCAGTGCGGAGGCATGATGCAGCGCACGGGGTCTTGCTACACGTGCTCGAGCTGCGGCAACAACACGGGTTGTGGCTGAGTAGCTCTGATTTCCAGGCACAGCTAGGATTTGAGGCTGTGCCTGACTCCGCTGTTCCCCCCTCCCCAGCCACGCCCCTTCAGGGAGGCTGTCTGTGCGGGGCGGTTCGCTATGAGATCACTATGCCGCTGAGCACGGCGCGCTATTGCCACTGCACGCACTGTCAGCGGCGTACCGGCACAGCGTCCTCCGCCAACGGCTTGGTGGCGCGCGCCGGCTTTCGGATGTTGAGCGGCACAGAGCTCGTGCGTGCCTACCAGCCTCCCACGGGGGTGCCGAAGCTGTTCTGCTCTACATGCGGATCAGCTCTGTTCAGCGGCGACCCGTTCTCCGACGAGGAGGTCGTGGTGCGGATGGGAACGCTCGATCGAGATCCGGGCATCCGCCCGCAATACAGGCAGTTCGTGGACTCAGCTGCGTCATGGGAGCCAATCCCCGACGACGGTCTCAAGCGCTACCCGCGCTCGGGCTCCACGCAGTCTGCCGCCTGATCCGATCATCGCGCCCCGGCGGGTTATCTAAGCGAGCCTAGTGTTCGGCGGCGTGCTCGGCGAGCGTTACGCGTGCCTCGTCGCGGCTGAGCATGCTGATGAAGACCGCAGCGAAGGCGATGCCGAAGACGAGGAACTCGACGAAGCACATGCCGGCGCCCGCCAATTGCTGATCGGCGATTGCCGAGACACCGAAGCTGCGTGGCGCGGATGCATAGAGCGGGTATTGCGTGGCGGTCACCCAGGTGAGCGGCACGCAGACCGCAGCAGATGCGATGCGGGTGAAGCCGAGCAGTGCAAGCCGCTCGCCGTTGGGGCGCAGGCGTGCGCGCGGGAGTGGGTCGATGATCAGCCACCACAGAGCCAGGCCCGTGTAGAAGAGTGTTGCGTGCTCGAATGCGTGCACAACGGCGTGCTGTGCGGCGAAGTCGAACATTGCGGGGATAGCCCACACCCAGGTGGCTGTCGCCCACAGCGGGATCGCAACCCACGGTGAGGTCAGCACCGCGAGCACTTTGCCCCAACGTCCGCCTGGCGCCACGGCGCGCAGGGCGGGGCGGGCAAGGCCAAGCGGGAGCACTGGCGAGCGCAACCCGAGCACGATCAGGGCGGGTGCGATGTCCGATAGCAGCACGTGCTGCGCCATGTGCGCCGAGAGCAGCCAGTGGTCGCCAATTGCATCCAAGGGCGAGAGCAGGGCGATCGCCAGCGCGAGGATGCCGCCGGCATAGGGCGCCCAATGGCCTGCTCCCACAGCTGAGGAGCGCGAGGCGGCGAGCCTGTACATGCGCGCATACACAACCGACGCAGCGATTAGCGCGAGGATCGCGACGGGGTCGAGGCTCCAGGAGCCCCATCCGGGCACGGAAGTCATCGGCGGCATCCTATCGATCCGCTCCCCACCCGCGTTGCCAGCTCAGCTTCTCATCTCCCCACCCGCGTTGCCAGCTCAGCTATCCATCTCCTACCCCCGTTGCCAGCTCAGCTATCCATCTTCCCGACTGCGCCCTCAGCCTGCTGCGCACCTCACGCGCCCCCGTAGGAGGCTGGGGGCGGCGGGTTGGAGCGTATGGCGTATATCTCGCCGAGCAGCGCCTGCGGACTGGTGCCGCCCAGCACACGCAGGCGAGGCAGGCGGTAGCGGTCCTCGTTGGGATTGGCCCAGCCCGGCACAACCGTGGTAGAGCCAACGTAACCGGCGGCCTTCACCTCGGCGATGACCGTGGCGTTGTAGTGCCCGGAGGGGTAGCAAAACCAGTTGACCGGCACGTGCCAGCGACGCTTTACCTCAGCTCGTGCAACCGCCACCTGGCTATGGAGCGCGGTGGGACCGAGCGTAATCAGGTCGGCATGGCTGATTCCCTGCGTGTCGAGCTCCCATCCTGCAGCCACAAGCTCGGACACCTGTGCTTGGCTGAGCCCTCCCTGCGAAGGCGGCAGGCCGGTGAGCTGAATGTTCTCAACGCCCACCCACCCAAGCTGGCGCAGCACAGGGAGAGCCTGGGTTAGCTGGGACTGGTAGCCGTTGTCGAAGCTCACCACAATTGGCTTTCCTCTAGGCAGGGGGGCGCCGCGGGTCCAGTTGGCGAGCATTTGGTCCATCGTCACCGCGTGAAAGCCCGCCTTGGCAAGCGCGTGCATCTGGGCGGCGAACTCTTCAGGCGGCACATACAAGCCAGGGAATTTCGCGCCGGGGGGCGCTGGATTGATGACGTGGTACATCAGAATCGGCGCCGGCTCATTGCCGGGCGTCCCGCTTGCGGCGCCTGCGCTTGCGGCGCTCGAGTCGCGGTGTGAGCCGGCCAAGCTGCTGCTAGCCGTCGGATGCTTCCCCTGTGATCCGGCTGTGGTAGCGCCAACAGCGCTTGTCGAGCTGCGTGTAGGGCTCGATTTCGAGGAGCCGGCTGTGGAGAGCAGTACCACAGCCAAGAGCGCTACAGCCGCAACTATCGCTGCGGCGGCGAGCCCCCTTATCCGCCGGCGCGCATGTTCGCGCCGGCGCGCCTCACGGCGGGCTCGCCGCTGCTCGACATCCATCTGGAGTGGGTGGCTTTAGTTCAAACGCTTCTTCAGCGCGCTCGCAGCGGAGAATTTCGCCGCTTTACTGGCGGCAATGTTGATCGTCTCTCCCGTTGAGGGGTTGCGTCCCTGTCGGGCTGCGCGGTTGCTGACGCTGAACTTGCCGAAACCGGCAAGAGCGACCTCGCCGCCGCCCGCCAGCTCGTCGGAGATCAAGTCGATCGCCGCCTCCAGCGCCTGCCGAGCCTGCGTTCCCGCAAGTCCGGTGCGTTGCGCGACCCCATCAGCCAGCTCGTTCTTCGTCATGGCAGTCCCTTCTCGAGTGTCTTTGCTGTGGCCAGGCTAACGGGTAGTAAGGACGTCCATACGCCCAACTGCTGGGTTTTTCGGTATTTCAGGCCCTAATTTCCGGGGAATACGCCGCAAGCGGGGCCTCCCAAGCCTCTCAAAGCCGCAAACCAAGGCTTATCGGGCAAACCCGCCTGGCGGCTCAGGTGCTGAGCGCAGACGGCGCCGTGTGTCGCTCTTGGGCCGCTACGGCGCGCGGTTGCAGGCGACCTGCGGCGCATGCAGTCCACAGCACCGCCACCCATGTGAGCGAGGCCAAGCTGACATGCACCCACACGAGCTCGGTGGGGAGGTGAGTCTTGTACTGGTCGAGGCCGACAATCCCCTGCAGGGCGATTAGCGCGCAAGTGGCGGTTGCCGAGCGCCGTAGCAGCGGATCTGCGGGGCGCCCGCAAGCGGATCTGCGCGCAAGCCACCACACGCCAAGCGCCGCCAGCCCAAACGCCAGCGCTATCTCCCCGTGGCGGTGGATCACGAAATTCATCGTGCCCTTGCCGTCGATGGTGAGGCGATTGATGCGCTGTCCCGGCGAGCCCCCGGCATGCGGGCCTGCGGCGGTGGCGGCAGTGCCAGCGAAGATCGTAAGGCCACCGAGCGCAACGGTGGCGCGAGCGCCGAGCACGAGCGCTCGGTCGGCCACTCTCGGGCGTTCCCCGGGCTCGTGGGCCGCACGCCAGGCGAGCGCCACGGCGGCAGCCAGCACGAGCATCGAGAGCGCAAAGTGGCCCATCACCCAGCCATAGTCCAGAGCACCGCGCACGGTCAAGCCACCAAGCACAGCCTGAGCGAGCACCCCCAGCGGCAACAACGCGCTCAACCACATCAGGTCGCGCCTGTAGGGGCGACGACGGAGAGCGAGCGCAAACGCAACGAATGCAGCAATCGAAACTGGGATCGTGATCATGCGGTTTGAGAACTCGATCAGCGCATGTGTGGTGAGCGGCGGGTAGACCTTGCCGTAGCAACGTG
>JBAPMC010000146.1:0-6020 GCA_049278415.1 Solirubrobacteraceae bacterium | reverse complement strand
TCCCCGCGCTGGCCGCCCCCACAGGGTTCGGCGCGCTCCCAATTGCTCGGATCAACCGAGAGAGCGATCCTGGTTCTCAGGCGCCTTCGAGGTGCTCGGCGATCGCACTCGGCCACACTGACGGCGCGAGCTGGTGCGACGCCTCTACGCCACCGCGACCACAAGCGCGCCCTCGACCGCGTTACAGCGGCCTACGAGCGGACGGCGAGCTTCACGCAGATGCAGCTCGGCGATGTGCAAATACCGTCCCAAGTCGCAGGTACGTTGCCCTCATGACGAGGCAGAGTGCCATGCGCCACAACGTCATCTACGACCCGGATGCGGTTGCGGAGCTACTGATGATCAAGTCCAAGCAGGAGCATCGCGCGCTAGTTAACGCAGTGGAAAAGCTGCGGGAACTTGGCGATCGGTTGGGACCGCCACACATGAAGCCGCTTCAAGGCGTTGCCGCATCGTCGCTGTGCGAGCTGCGTCCGAGGCGGGGAGACAGCGACTGGCGGGCGGTCTACCGTCGAGTAGGCGTCTTCTTTGTGATCTTGGCCATCGACCGTCACAAGAACTTCGCGGCAATGGTCGAGCGCGCCCAGCATCGAGCTGGCCGGTACGGGGAGCGTCTTGAAAACCGATAAGTCATGGCATATCATCTAGACATGGTTGCGATACCCAGCCACTGGCCGAAGGGCGCCAAGACGGCGGAGGAGGTGCTTGCCGCCGCGCTGGCTGCAGACCCCGAGTTTGCCGCTGAATGGGAGCGCTTGGCGCTCGCGCGGATGGTCGCTAGCGCGCTGATCGCTTATCGCTCGGACAACGGCTTGTCACAGCGTGGATTGGCAAAGCAGCTCGGTGTGAGTCAGCCCCGTGTGGTCGAGCTGGAGTCCGGTGAAAAGAATCCCCAGATCGAGACGCTCATCAAGATTTCCGCGGCCATTGGAGTCGAGTTCGCAATCGATGTCGTACCGGTAGGGCGGGAGCCCAAGCTGGTCCGCAAGGCGGTTCGAGACGCTGAGACGCACCCCTGCGCGGGTGCTTCGCTGCTCGTGGCTGCCGCGTAGCGCTTCTGGCGATGACGGCAATCGCCGCCTGGATATCTCGCCGGCGAACCTGCTGCGCTCACTGCGTGGGTCGATAGTAGACTCGCCGCGAGGCTACTTGGCGTCAGCCACACAGCTTTGGAACGATGGATCGAGAGTGATGACGTGCCGCTGGTGTTCACCCCGGCTGGACGTCGAGAGGTGTCGGTTGCGGCGCTGCTCGATCTCTACGAAGCCGTCCGCTCCAGCGAGACAGATGGGACCGTTCGCCACCCACTTGCCGCTGTGCTGAGGAGCAGGCAGCACGCTGCTGAGCGGCTAATGGTGGCCTGGCCTCACGATCGGAAGGGCGGTTCTTATGACCGCACGCATCTGCGCGGCCTTGCATATCACCAAGCCGTAGCGGGGAGGTTGCGAAAGGAAACTGTCGCCGACGCCAAGTACGTCCTTTATCGCTGGCGTGAGCAGGGCCGAATCGACCCCGTCTACGCCGAGAGATGGGATCGTGTCCTTGCCATGCCCCTCACGAGCATCCGCGATGCGATCACGGCAGCCGGCGCCGACGCAGACGACCTGCGCCAGAACTCTCCACTGGGCATTGGCCCATCCATAGGGCTCCTTCGCGCAGCGCTCACCCCCTCGCGCCGGCGAGGAGCGTGTCGATCTGACCGAGGGCTTCCACCATGCCTTGCTCCATCCCCATCTCGATCATTTGTTCCATCCCCTCGCGGCTTGCGAACTTGGATTCGATCGACATCGTCGTGAGGCCGTCGGCCTCGGTAATCGTGACGGTCGCGCTCGACGGTCCCGGCATCTCCTCGTTCGGATTGCCCTCGTCGTCGGCGAAGTCATCTATGAAGCGCAGCCGCTTGGGCGGCTCGGTCTCCTCGATCCGCCACCAGCCGTGGTGCTTCTGCCCATCCGGCCCGGTCATGAAGTAGGCGGTGCGGGCGCCAGGAGTGAGGTCGTGCTCGACAAACGTTGCTGGGAAAGAGGGCGGCCCCCACCAGCGCTCCAGCTGCCGCGGGTCTGACCACATTTCCCAGATTCGCTCAGCCCCGGCGTCGAACTCGGCGGTGATCGTCATCGTCAGGGTGTCGAGGTCCTTGTTCACGTCGGTGACGGGCATCAGCTATCTCCTTTGTCTTCGTTGAGGATGCGGTCGATTCGTTCGATCCGGCTGCGCCACTCGGACTCGATCCGGTCGAGCGCGGCGTAGGCGCGTTTCAGGGCGTCGGCCTCGGCGTGCACAATCGACTCGCGCCCGACCCGATGCTTGCTCACGAGTTCGGCCTGCTCCAGCACGGCGACGTGCTTTTGCACTGCCGCCAGGCTGATCGGGTACTCGCGGGCCAGCGCCGAGACCGAGAGCCGGCCTTCATGGGCTCGTCGGAAGATGTCCCGACGGGTACGGTCAGCCAGCGCTCCGAACAGCAGGTCAGCGGCCTTCTCGTCATCGCGGCTCTCGCCATTACTTACAACCATTTGGTTGTAGGTTAGCACTTGCAGAGCGCCGCAACGGGTCGTGTCGAGCGGCGAGCTTGACGGTAACGCGCGACACGCGCCGCTAGGCGGCAGCGTCGACGACCTGTAGGTGCGGAGACTCCGCGTCGGCCGCGTCTTGGCGCACCGGCCTGGGCGCAGGAGCTGGAGAAACTCGGCCACGCAGTCCGCCTGAGCGCCGAGTGATGGCCTGCAAGGTGGACGCTCGGCGCGGCGATGATCTGGATGACCGCAAAATGACCGCAGAAGCGCAGGAGACGGCTTAGCTAAGCCAACCTGAACCCATTCTCCCCGATTGGACGACCCTTATTTGAACGGCTGCCAATGTTGGCAGCGGTTCTCAGACTACGGTAGGCAGCCAGTCCGCTGGGAGCGCGGCGGGCACGTCGGGGTACTCAGGCACGACTCGTTCTGCGAAGGATTGGGCGGGCCGTCCGGCGACCAGACGCCCGACGTCTTTCATCGCGAGCAGCATCCGCACTGTGGAGGCGATCTGGAAGTCGGCGGCCCCAAGTTCCTCGCCCCCGATCACTCCGATCTCGAGTAGGCGGTCTACCTCCTCCAGCAGTCCGGGCAGCTCGGCTAGATCGCGTCGCACGCGCTCGTCGCTCGCTCCTGCCTGCCGCACGAACGCGGGTACCACCGGGGTGAGCATGATGCCCACGAGCGCTGGCGCGGGCAGCGGGGTTGCGATATCGGCGAACCAGCGACGCTGCTGTAGATGGTGTCGAAGGCCCCAGCGGATCAACCGCCGTGGGACCGGTTGTAGGACTGTCTCGCCCCAGCGCTCGGCCTCTTGCGCAGCGGTACGGGCCGCAGGCTCGCTCGGGTAGAGCGATGGCGTCGGGATGAGCCTCTCGAGCGCTTGAGCGATCGCGAGCGAGCCCTGCACGCGGCGGCCGTCGGGCAGCTTTATCGCCGGCACCGTCGCGCCACGAAAGCCGAGCGCGAAAAGACTCAGCGGATGGGCGCCCCCGAGCAGCTCGACGTAGCGATAGGTGAGCCTCTTGTGGTCAAGCATCCCACGTGCAGCAAGGACGGGGTGCGACAGCGCGATCCCATACAGACGAACAGGGCGTTCTGACATGACTCGCGAGCCTACCCACATCCCTACCGTGCTGCCAACATGGAGGATCCCGCAGCTCGTGTGCCGGGTAGCGCACTACCACCTAGAGGCTGTGCGACACGCGCCTGTAGCGAAGGTAAACGACGTGAGAGCCAAATGTGCGTGTCTCGATCAGCTTGAGGTTGATCTGTTTCTCCAGGGGAGGGAAGTAGGGTGTGCCGCCGCCGAGTAGGACCGGGCTGACGAACAGCCGCCACTCGTCGATCAGCTCCAGCTTCATACACGTGCGGGCGAGGCCGGCGCCGCCGACGGCGATGTCCTTTCCGGGCTGTTCCTTGAGCCTTGCGACCTCTTCGCCGACGTCGTCCCTGGAGAGCCTGGTGTTGCCCACCACGCTCTGAAGCGTCGTGGAGAACACGATCTTCGGCAGGGCCTTCCAGATTTGGGCGAACTTGATGCGCTCCGCGAGGAGCGGACTCTCCTCAGCGGTCTCCCAGTAGACCATCGTTTCGTAGAGCCGCCGTCCGCAGAGATGCACACCAGTCTCCTGTATCTGCTGGGTGTGGAGGAGAAACAGCTCCTCGTCGGGCACCGTCCAGTCGATCGCGCCGTCCGGCCCTGCGATGTAGCCGTCCAGCGACACAGTCATCGAGTAGATCAGCCTCCGCATCAAGATCCTCCTTCGGTTGACCCCATTGTTCTGCAGATAACGACTTCGCGTCACTCGTTGCTCATCGGCGCTCCATCGCGGTGGCTTGCGTCTGCGCTACGCGACGGCGTGTAGGCGGGTGCCCCGGCGATGGTGGCGACTTGCCGCTGCTGATAGGCGTCCATCGCGCCCTGTGCGCGTGCGAGTGCGAGTGCGTGCTCTCCGAACTTCTGACCTCATCCCACCGGGCGCTAGTCAGCCCACCAGTCGCGCTGACCGTCCACGTCGTCGCGCGGATTCTCGCCGAGGCTTGGCGCACCGAGGGGGAGGATCTCGAGCGAGCTGTTGGGCGCGAAGTTTGGTTGCAGCTTGTACCGAGGCGAAGTACGATCGGCCTTTCTATCTGGGAGGTTGTCGTGTCAGCTGCTGTGCCGAATCCCGAGCTCAAGGCGCGCCATCGTGCGATGTGGGCATCGGGCGACTACCCGTCGATGGTCGAGACCTTCTTGCTGCCGTTGGGACCGCGGCTCGTCGAGGCCTGCGGCATCGGCGCCGGGATGAGTGTGCTGGACGTCGCCGCGGGGACCGGCAACGCATCGATTCCGGCGGCCGAGCGCGGCGCGCGCGTGACGGCTAGCGATCTGACGCCCGAGTTGCTCGAGGCTGGCCGGCGCCAGGCGGAGTCGAACGGGCTCGCGCTCGATTGGGTCCCCGCAGACGCGGAGAGCTTGCCATTCGAGGATGGGGCGTTCGACGTCGTGATGTCCTCGATCGGTGCGATGTTCGCGCCCTACCACCAGGACGTCGCCGACGAGCTGGTCCGGGTCTGTCGTCCGGGCGGCACGATCGGGATGCTGAATTGGACGCCCGAGGGCATGATCGGCTCACTGTTTCGGACGATGGGTCCGTTTGCTCCGGCGCCTGCGCCCGGCGCACAGTCGCCGCCGTTGTGGGGCAGCGAGGACCACATGCGTGAGCTGTTCGGAGATCGGGTTGCTTGGCGCACGCTCGAGCGCGACGTACTGGAGATCACCGCCTTCGAGCATCCCCGCGACTACGGCGAGCACTTCAAGGCGCGGTATGGCCCCACCATCGTCGCGCGCGCGAATGCGTCCAGCACCGGCCGCGAGGCGGAGTTCGACGACGCGCTCAACCGCTTCTGCGACGAGTGGAACCGCGGCACCGCTGAGCAGGCGCGCTTCGAGAAGGAGTACCTGCTTGCAGTCGGCACACGCGCGTGACGACGCGGTTGCGCAGCGACGGGGCTGTGGCGCTCCACCGATGTAACCGGTAGTGGCTTCCAGCATCATCCCTGTTGGACCGCCTCCGGCGATCACCACCGCATGCTCGCTCATACTCGTGCCTCCGCGCCGAGTGTCCGAAACTGCACCGCGAGTTCCAGATACGATGAGCTGACTCGTCGCTAGATGAACAGCTTGGCCTTGAGTCCGCCCGTGAGACACGTCTCGTATACCGGTAGCTACTCGGATAGACCTAGCCCCCGGCTCGGAGGACCCCTTTGGGGAGCTTGACGCGACGGGTGAGGATTTCCAGGGCGAGGATGAGTGTGCGGATCACGCCGATTTGTCCGAGTAGCGCGATCGAGTCGGAGTGTCCTCGGTCTTCGACGGTCCTGCCGTCTTCGTCAAGGTGGCTGATCGTGATGCCGCGAAGCGTTACCGCGCGGCCGTGGTAGGCGCCGTTGAGTACCCATCGGGACGCAACTCGGTTTCCCTCGGTGACCTGCTCCTCCACGCCCATGCTGTAGTCC
>JBAPMC010000145.1:0-13330 GCA_049278415.1 Solirubrobacteraceae bacterium | reverse complement strand
CGAGTAAGGTCGCCTGCACGATGGGGTTCCCGCGCGCGCCTGTGCCAAAGTCCCTGAGCGACGCCGAGAGCCAGAAGCGCACCGCAGCGCAGGCCGCCGCCGCGCTCGTAAGCGACGGTGAGCGCGTGGGACTGGGCACCGGCTCGACCGTGGCGCATCTGCTTCCCGCACTGGCTGCACGTGGATTGAGCTTGCGCTGTGTCGCCACCTCGCCCGCCACCGAGCATGTTGCGCGTGAGCTCGGGCTCATAGTCGAGGATCTCGATGCGCTCGAACACCTGGACATCGCAATCGACGGCGCCGACCAGATCGATCCGCACGGCTGGCTCGTGAAGGGCGGCGGCGGTGCCCACACGCGCGAGAAGATCGTCGCGGCAGCCGCCGAGCGGTTCGTGGTCATCGCCTCCGCGGATAAGACCGTTCAGTCTCTGCAGCCGCCGGTACCGCTCGAGATCTTGCGCTTCGGCGCCCATACAACACTCGCCTCGCTCGGCGAGGCCGTCCTGCGTGACGCGCCACCTAGCCCGGAGGGAAACCTGATCGCCGACTATCTCGGCCCAGTAGAAGATGCAAGCGCACTGGCAGCACGACTGTCGAGCACACCGGGCGTGGTCGATCATGGTCTATTCGCGCCCGAACTGGTCAGTGACATCTTGATCGCAGGCGCCGAGGGCGTCGAGCATCGCACGCTCGAGAGAAAAGGAAGTCGATGAACGAGCCACACACCGCCGGAACATCCAACCAGCCATTCGTCGCGCTCGTCACAGGTGCGTCGAGCGGGATTGGCGAGGCGACAGCCCGTCGGCTCGCAAAGATGCCAAACGCAGCAATCGTGCTCGTGGCGCGCCGGGAGGAGCGTCTGAGCGCACTCGCCGCCTCGCTGGGCGAGCGCACGAGCTTCATTGCGGTTGATCTGCTCGACGAGGATGCCCCTGCGCGCATCCGGGCGCATGTCGCAGAGCGCCACGGGCGACTCGACCTGCTGGTCAACAATGCGGGCGCAGCGTGGCGCGCAAGCTTTGCCGAGGGTGGATACGCAAATGTGAAGCGCACGATGGATATCAACTTCGATGCGCAAGTCCGCCTCACAGAGGAGCTGATTCCGCTATTGCGGGCAAGCGCGCCGAGTGCGATCGTGAACGTCGCAAGCACCGCCGGACGCGTGGCTCGCGCCGGCTCCGGCGCCTACAGCGCGTCGAAGTTTGCGCTCGCGGGCTGGTCGGATTCGCTGTGGGCCGAGGAGCGTGCGCACGGCATCCACGTTGGCCTTGTCCTCCCAGGGTTCATCTCCACAGAAGGCTTTCCACAAGCAGAGCTAACCGCCCGTCCGCTCACCCGTTGGATCGTCTCCACTCCACAGAAGGCAGCCGAGGCGATCTTCCAAGCGGGTGTCGGCAGGCGTCCCGAGCGCTACGTGCCACGGCCCTACGCTTTTGCCGCAGCGTTGCGCGTGGTGGCGCCGGGGCTGGTGCGCCGTGTGCTCGGCGGTGGCGCTGCAGAGGTGATGACGACCGTCACCGGGGCCGACATGGCCGAGCGCAACCAGTCTTAGGAGGCCTAGCTCTCAGCTAGTCACACGCGGCACAGATGAGAACGTCCAGCTGTGTCACACGTGGCAATTCGTACAGCGTATGTGAGCATACCCATGAAGGTCAGCTGCACTTCGATTTTGTGGCGCTCGAGAATTCGCTGAGCGCCGTTCCCGCCCTGCTCACCTCACTGGCGAGTGTGGCGATTGCCGCAATTCGCGCCTGCGTGGTGGTGGCCGAGGATAGTTCTTTGACGGTTCCGTCCAGAGCCGTCACAGATTTTTCAAGCGCAGTGGTTTGTGTCGGGAATTCGCTCTTCGCCGAGCTGACCACGGCTTTTGCGCTCGAGTCGACTTTCTTAAGGTCTGCTTCGAACCCGCTGACGCCGGACTGCAGATTCAGACTGCCTAGCGCTTGCACCGATTTTTCAAGTTCGCTGACGTGCGAGCAAAAAGCTGGCTTGGAGCCGCCGCAACCGCTGAGCAGCAGCAGGCCGATCAGGGCGACAGGAAGCAGGACGAGCAGGCGCCACCGGCGCAATCCCACTGAGGTCGGCTGCGGAAGTGCAGACATTGAAGACGGGCAGGCTACGTTCGCTCGCTCGGATCGGGAGATCGGCATCTCGCGGATCATATAGTCCCTGAGCAGCTCCTTCGAGGAATATTTGACCAGAGCCAATAACCGCGCTTTGAGTCTTGCCTTGACGGGTAAGCCGGTCGCAATCAAGATTTACGCCGCCACACCACTCGCTAGCAGCGCGCCTTGCGCAAGGAGCCCTAGTCATGACCGATGCAACACAGCTGATCACTGGAGTCGACTTCGCGGCGGTCTCCACCCACGATCTCCCGAGAGCAGTGGAGTTCTATGAGAAAGCGCTTGGCCTGCCGCGCTCTGTGTACTTGCAAGAGCGCAACTACGCAGAGTTTGAGCTAGGGAACTTGACGCTGAGCGTCATGGACGCGCAGGCCATGGGCATGGAGCACAGTGTTCGAGGGCACGAGATAGCGCTGCACGTCGAGGACGTGAAGGCTGCCCGCATGACGCTCGAAGAGCGCGGCGTGCAGTTTCGAGGCGAGATCATCGATACGGGTGTCTGCCACATGGCGCTCTTCGCCGACCCGGACGGGAACCTCCTGATGCTCCACCACCGCTACGCCCCGCGTCCGCCGCGCTCATAGAGCTTGGGCAGCGGGTCGACGGCAGCGGGTCGGCGGTATCTGGCAGCGGTCCGTCCGGCCCGTGCCGCAGGATGCCGGGCTCTTTGAGCCTCTCCTCCACGACATCTCTGCGCGCCTGGCAGCGCGACGCTCTCAATCGGCTCGACGGCTGGCATGGCGGCCCGTTTCTCGTATCGGCGGCGCCTGGCGCAGGCAAGACGCGCCCAGCTCTAGAGCTGGCAAGGCGCATGCTCTCAGGCGGCGAGGTGAGCCGTGTGGCGGTGCTCTGCCCGACGACGCCCCTAACTCGTCAATGGGCCACGGCCGCAGCCGAGCTCGGCGTGCAGCTGCAACCCGACGCCTCCGGCCCGCGTCCGCCGCGCGACTTCCACGGCGTGGCGGTGACATATGCACGCCTGGCTTCAGACCCGCGTGGATGGGCTGCCAGCATGGCGCCGGACACGCTTGTAATCGTCGATGAGGCTCACCATCTCGGCGATGAGCTCGCCTGGGGTGCGAGCTTTCAGCAGGCGTTCGCCACAGCGCCGCGCTGGCTGCTCTTGTCTGGGACTCCGTTTCGATCGGACGCCACGCCGATACCTGGCGTCAGCTACGACGCGGAGGGAGTGGCTGTTCCTGATGTGTCCTACACATATGCGCAGGCGGTCGCCGACGGCATCTGCCGGCCGGTGGCGTTCGTGACGTTTGACGGAACGTTGTCGTGGCGCAGTGGCGAGGATGTGATCGAGTCGTCCTTTGAGACCGTGCTGAGCGCCAGGGAGGCGAGCCGGCGCTATCGCACCGCTATCTCAACCGAGCTGCCAGACGGGCTTCCACGCATCCTGCGAGAGGCCGATGAGAAGCTGAGGTCGTTGCGCGAAGCAGGGCATCGCGACGCGGGAGCGCTGGCGGTGGCGGCGGACGCGACGCATGCGCGGCGCATAGCCAAGCTGATCGGCGAATCGACTGGGAGAGCACCAGTCGTGGTGCTGCACACAGAGGCTCGTGCCGCACAGAAGCTCGCGCTGTTCAGAGAGTCGCGCGAGCCGTGGGTGGTGGCGGTTAACATGGTGTCCGAGGGCGTGGACATCCCAAGATTGCGAGTCGGCGTATATGCCACTGCGGCGAAGACGCCGATGATCTTCAGGCAGATCGTGGGACGTTTCGTAAGGACCATTCCGGGCCGGATGCCCGAGCCGAGCTGGGTGTACCTGCCGGCTGATCCGGTGTTGCGAGGGCACGCCGCCGAGGTCGAGAGCGAGCTGCGCCATGCGTTGCGCCGACGCGAGGATGAGGAGGGTCTCGAGGAGCCGCGCGAGCGTCGCACGAGCGAGCCATCGACCCCGATGGAGTTCGTGCCGCTGAGCGCGGAAGTGGCGCCACAGATGACGCTATTCGGCCCCGCGCCCAAAGCTCCGACGAGCAAAGTCGAGAAGCACCCAGCACCTGGGGCTGCGCCTGCGGCGGCGTTTGAGCGTCGAGCAGGCCTGCGCGAGGAGCGCCGTCGTCTTGTGGCCGACCTCGCGAGACGCAGCGGCAGCAATCACCGCGAGATCAACGCGTGGGTGAACCGCGAAGTTGGCGTGGGACGTGTAGAGGCGGCGAGCATCGAGCAGCTGGAGCGCACAATCGAGCGACTTGTACGGGAGCTGACGAGGCACAGTCGCCGAGCAGCATCGGGTTGAGCTGGCGCCCAGAGGAGGATCGAGCTGCGCTGGAGCCGGAGGAATACCGGGCTGTGCTGGCGCCGCACTGCGCGGAGCCAGCAGACCCGATCAAACCTGTATTTGAGTGCCTGATTTCTGTCAGGCGATGGGCTCGAACTAAAGCCCTAGTTCAGCTTGGACCTATGCCAACTGGACGTTGACGGCCTTCGGTCCCTTGTCGCCGGCCTCGGCGTCATAGCTGACCTTCGCGCCCTCGGCAAGGCTGCGGAAGCCCTCGCCGGCGATGCCCGAGTGATGGACGAAGAGGTCCTTGGACTGATCGTCGGGCGTGATGAACCCGAAGCCCTTGTCGTCGCTGAACCACTTGACGGTTCCTGTAGCCATTCTGCTGCCTCCGTGTTTTCGCGTGCTGCGAACGTGGAGATTGCTATGAGCAAAGGCTACGAGCGCTGACACTGCGTTGATCGGGGCCAATTGCCCCGGCTGGATCGGATCACTATAGCAATTGCCCTCTATGCGGCTTCGGAATATGCGGGCTGCTGCTCGACCCCATTCTGCTCCGCGTTGGATTGCTCGGCAGTCGCAACCTCCGGACGCAGGACGGTCAATGCAACAGCGATGCCAGCAAGCACCAATGCCGTGGCGATCCAAAACGCCAGGTGGTATCCGCTGGTAAGGGCTGTTGCAGCGGACTGCCCGTGTGCAATCAACTTGTCGCTTCGCGACGCAGACAGCGTCGCGAGCACAGCCAAGCCCAGGGCGCCGCCGACTTGCGCCGTGGTGTTCACAAGGCCAGAGGCAAGTCCTGCGTCGCTCGGGGTGGCGCCCGACATCGCAACGGTCATGAGCGCGGGGAAGCAGATGCCAGCGCCAGTGCCCAAAAGCACCATCGATGGAAGTACGCCAGTCAAGTAGTCCGCGTGGACAGGCGTACGGGCGAACAGCGCAAGGCCAGCTGCGATCAGCCCAAGGCCCGGAGGCAATGTCGCTCTGGCGCCGAAGCGCGTGATCAACGGCTCGGAAAAACGGATCGACATCGTGCCCATCGCGATCGTGACAGGCAGAAACGCCAAGCCGATCTCCAGGGCGTCGTAGCCGAGGACTCGCCGCAGGTACAGAGCGCCGAGGAAGAACATCCCAAACATCCCGGCCACAGAGAGCACCTGGATCAAGTTGGCCCCAGTGACGTTACGTGAGCGGAAGATGCGCAAAGGGATCAGTGGATGGCGGGCGCTGGCCTCACGGGCGACGAAGGCTGCCAGCAACACAAGCGAGAGAGCGCCCAAGCCCAGCGTGCGCCCGGCGCCCCAGCCATAGTCGGCCGCCGGCTTGACGATCGTGTAGACGCCGAGCATCAGGGCGCTGGTGATGAGCGCTGCGCCGGGAATGTCCGCCCCTTGCGCAAAGCCGATTCCCTCATCTTTCTCGAGCAGACGCCTAGCGAACACCATCGTTGCGATGCCGATCGGGACGTTTACGAAGAAGATCCAATGCCAGTTGATCGACTGAGTGAGGACGCCGCCCGCCAGCAGACCGACCGAGCCTCCGGCTGAGGCCACAAAGGCGTACACGCCGATCGCCTTCGCCTGCTCCCGCGGCTCGGGGAACATCGTGACGATCATTCCCAGAATCACCGCAGAGGTCATGGCGCCGCCAACGCCCTGCAAGAAACGGGCGCCTACAAGCAGCGTCTGTGTCCAGGCAAACCCGCACAGCAGAGAGGCCACGGTGAAGAGGCCCACCCCCAACAGGAAGATGCGGCTGCGCCCCAGGAGATCGCCAAATCGCCCTGCCAGCAGCAGCAAGCCGCCGAATGAGATCAGGTAGGCATTGACGATCCACGCGAGGCTCGAAGTGGAGAAGCCGAGATCGTCCTGGATCGAGGGGAGCGCCACATTGACGACGGTCACGTCGAGCACGATCATCAGCATTCCCACGCACAGGACATAGAGCGCGATCCAGCGCGAGCGATCCTCCACGGGATCGGGTTGTGGCTGCTCGGCTCTCGCCATCGCCTGCTCTTCCTTGGTAGCCGCGGCTTGCATCAGGAGGGCTCCTTTCCTAGCTCAGCACCCAGGTTATCCAGCAGCTCGCCGGTGCCGTGCTCGCGCTCAGCGGGCGTGTCGTGGCCGTCAAGGAAGACCCCCTGCTCGGTGAAGGTCAACTTGGTGCCGGCGCCGCTGGGCTCGAGCACAACGGTCGTCAGCGAGACAGAGATCCGGGCATCGTCCTTGTGCATGTCATACGCGTAGACGATGCGCTCCTCCGGCACGATGTCTTCGTAGCGACTGTCGAAGAGGTAGGTGGCGCCATCTGGCGTGAGCACGCGCAGGTGCTCCTCTCCGCCAACCTTGAAGTCGAGCTCGTGTCCCCCATTCGTCAGGACTTTGGGCCCGAACCAGCTGGCCTTCGCCTCCGGCTCAGCCCATGCTTTGAAGACTCGAGCGGGCGTTGCGTCATAGGTGCGCTCGATCACGAAGGTGGCGTGGACAGCGGATCTCTGGCTCATGGGTGGCTCCTTTGGTCTGTGTCTTGATCTGGTTGCTCGGGATGCTCGGCGAGGTATTCGCCCAGCCGGTCCAGGCGACGCTCCCACTCCCTGCGCCGCTCGGTGATCCACCGCTCGGCTCCTCCGAGCGCTTGGGACTCGATGTGGCAGGTGCGCACGCGCCCCACCTTCTCGCTGCGCACGAGGCCGCTCGCCTCGAGCACGTGTAGGTGCTGGACCACCGCCGGTAGCGACATGGCAAGCGGTCGAGCGAGCTCGCTCACGGAGGCGGGCCCACTGACTAGCCTGTCAACCATCGCCCGCCGAGTGGAGTCGGCGAGCGCCTGGAACACGAGATCGAGCGGCGCACGTTGGTTAAGCACTTGCTTAAGTATTGCATGGATCGGGCTACGATCCAAGACGGACTTGTGCAGGCCGCTAATGCTAAGGAGCGAGCGCTACCGATCCGTCCTCTCGCAGCGTCCAGTGCGGGTTGTGCGCTACCTCCCACGGATGACCGTCGGGGTCGATGAACACACCCGAGTAGCCGCCCCAGAACGTCTCTGCGCCGGGACGCGCGATCGCCGCCCCGGCCTCCTCTGCCTCAACGAGCGCCGCGTCCACCGCCTCCGGCGAGCCGACGTTGTAGGCGAGCGTCACCCCGCCCCATCCACCAGGGTCCTGCACGCCGCTGTCCTGTGCGAGATTGCGGCGATCCCATAGCGCAACGATGGAGCCACCGGTCTGGAAGAACACCACGTCAGCTTCAGGCTCAGCACCTGTCTTCCAGCCAAGCGCCTCATAGAACGTCCGCGATCTGGCAAGGTCACTAACTCCGAGCGTGATGAGACTGACCCGCTGCTCCATGCTTGAATCCTCGCACAGAGGGGAAGGAGTCAAGCGAAGGCCCGCATAGACAGAAGGGAGCTAGGACGATGGGATACACGATCAAGAACCTCGAGTCGGTTGAGGACATGGCCAAGCAACACGGTTTGAGCGATCAGGGCGAGGCGCGCTTTGCCCGGGAGGACCTGGACGCCACCCAGGCAGGTTTCAGTCATCAGCGCCTGCGCGCGGGCAAGCGCCAGCAGTTCGGCCACAACCACGAGCAGGCCGAGGAGGTCTATGTGGTCCTCGCCGGAAGCGGCCGGGTGAAGCTCGACGAGGAGATAGTGGAGATCGGCAAGCTTGATGCGATCCGTGTATCGCCGGAGACGACGCGTGCCTTCGAGGCGGGAGACGATGGCCTTGAGATCCTGGTCTTCGGCCAGCACTTCGGGGGTGACGGCGAGATGATTCCTGGCTGGTGGAGTGACTGAGCAAGCCCTGAGGACGGCGAAGCCATAACACCAGGCCTACGGCCTCTTACTCCTTTGCCAGCAACGCATTCTCCTCGCCTGCGAGTAGCTCCATCAGCAGACCGTCGCGCCACTCCTCGCTGCCTATGCGCCGCTCATAGCGCCGCATCACTCCCACCGGTTTGAAGCCTACTTTTTCGTAGGAGACGATTGCAGCTGTGTTCCCAGTTCCGGGATCGATCGTGATTCGGTGGTGACCACGGTCGTCGATCAGGTGGCGCACCACACGCCTCACAGCTTCCGTGCCCAGGCCACGGCCGTGAAGAGCTGGATCGAGGAACAGATCGATTGTGGCGTGACGATATTTGGGAGTGAGCTCCTCCCAGAACTGGATCAGACCTGCCACCACCCCGTGTACCTCAATCGTGAGGCGACTCGACTCGGGCTCGTCGGTCCACGGGAACCCCTCGTCAGGAACATCCCACCAATGAGCCACTTCGGGATCGAGATGGATGCGCCGCAGCTCGACCTCATCCTCCTTGACGAGCGGACGCAGGACCATCTCTGCTCGCGTACCCGCCGGCCCTGAGCAGATCAACGTAGGAATACTGACGATTCACCGATGATCGCAGAGCGCCTCACCGCACAGTTGCTAGCCGGACCGCCGGCCCGGGGTCCCGTGGAGGTCACCCGCCGCCTGCTGGCCGTGCAAGGCCAGGACCCCCGTGGCACGCGGCTGACGATTCGCGCACGCACCACAGGTCTCTCGGCGACAGACGTGGACCGCGCACTGAGCGAGGATCGCTCGCTGCTGATTACCTGGCTCAACCGCGGCACGCTGCATCTGGTGTGCAGCGATGACTATCCGTGGCTCGCGGCACTCACCACACCCCAGCTGCTCACCGCCAATACTCGACGCCTCTCGCAGGAGGGCGTCACACAGAATGCCGCGGAGCGTGGTGTGGCGGTGATCGAGCGCTCGCTTGTTGAGGAAGGGCCACTCACTCGCCTGCAGTTGCGAGATCGAATCGCTGCCGCGGGTGTGCGTACCGAAGGCCAGGCCTTGGTGCACCTTCTGTTCCTTGCCAGCCTGCGCGGGCTCATCGTGCGTGGGCCGATGGTCGGTCGCCAGCACGCCTACGTGCTCGTCCGCGATTGGCTCGGCCAATCCGCAGCGCTGGATCGTGAGCTCGCGCTGGCAGAGCTGGCACGACGCTATCTCGCCGGCCACGGTCCCGCGGACGAGCGAGATCTCGCCAAGTGGGCGGGACTGCCGCTGCGCGACGCCCGGGCAGCGCTGAGCTCGATCGCCTCGGAGCTTGACGTGCGCGCCGACGGACTGCTCGACCTTGCCAAACGTCCGCCGGCAGCCGAGATGCCACCGCCACGCCTACTCGGCTCCTTCGATCCGATGCTGCTCGGGTGGACATCACGCCAGCAGATCCTCGGCTCTCACCAGGGCGTGGTGACCGTCAACGGCCTGTTCCGTCCGTTCGCACTCGTTCGCGGCCGCGCCGTGGCCACTTGGAGCTTCTCTGCAGGCGAGGTGGCATTGAAGCCCTTCGGGCGACTGACACGCAAGGACCGCACAGCGCTCGAGAGCGATGCGAAGGACGTTGTGCGCTATCTCAGCGGGGCGAAGCGCTGAGCTGCTTCGCCACCTTCAGGTCAATCGAGCGCCCGCGCGAGCCAGATCGACTCTCGGCAGCACCCCGCTCAGACAGCAACCATCTCCGGAGCGTCGGTTCTCGAGCCTGCGCCCGAGAACTCCATCGCGCCATCTTCGATCGAGCCAAACTTGAGGTTCACGATGTCAAGCGGATAGTTCTGGTGCAGTCGCCACGGCGCCTTTGAGCCCTGCTTTGGAAACTGGTCGATCGAGCGCAGGACATAGCCGGAGGAGAAGTCGATGAACGGCAGCTCGGTGACCCCAGGGTCGCGGTTGTGCGGTGTGCACTGCCGATATCCACCCTTGTCCATGTGGTTGAGCACACGGCAAACATACTCGCAGGTGAGATCGCACTTGAGCGTCCAAGACGCATTTGTATAGCCAACGGCAAAGGCGAAGTTGGGAACACCGCTGAGCATCATGCCCTTGTAGCTCATCGTCTCCGACAGCGTCACGTCGCGACCATCGACGGCGATCTGAAGCCCACCCAGTGCAAGCAGGTTGAGGCCGGTAGCGGTGACAACCAGATCCGCCTCGAGCTCGGCCCCTGAGGCGAGCTTGACGCCAGTCTCGGTGAACGTGTCGATGTGATCGGTGACCACCGAGGCGCGGCCGGCGCTGACAGCCTCGAAGAGGTCGCCGTTCGGCACCAGGCACAGACGCTGATCCCATGGGTCATAGCTGGGCTTGAAATGCGTGTCTACGTCGTACCCGGGCGGCAGCTGCCTTTCGATTCCCTTGCGAATCAGCCGCTTCATCAATCGCGGCCGACGCCGGCTGAGCTGGAAGCTCAGCATCGTGAGCAGCACGTTCTTCCAGCGCATGATCGGATAAGCAGCCTTGGCCGGCAGAAAACGACGCAGCGTGCGCGCGATCGGGTCTTCGGCGGGCAGCGAGACGACATAGCTGGGCGAGCGCTGCAGCATTGTTACGTGCGCGGCGCTCTCAGCCATCGACGGGACGAGCGTCACCGCGGTGGCGCCACTGCCGATCACCACCACGCGCTTGCCGGCGTAGTCGATGTCCTCGCTCCAGTGCTGCGGGTGCACCGTTCGCCCGGCGAAGCGCTCGATGCCTGGGAAGTCCGGTGTGTAGCCCTCGTCGTAGCGGTAGTAGCCGCTGCACATGAACAGAAAGCTGCAGCTCAAATACACGGTTTCCTGTGTGTCGCTGCGAGTCGCCTCGACCGTCCATCGTGCGTCCGCAGTCGACCACTCGGCGCGCACCACGCGATGGTTGAAGCGGATCTTCCCCTCGACACCGTGGTCGGTTGCGGTCTCTCGGACATAATTGAGGATCGAGGACCCGTCGGCGATCGACTTCGCCTCCTTCCAGGGCTTGAAGGAGTAGCCCAGCGTGTACATGTCGGAGTCTGAGCGAATGCCGGGATACCTGAACAGGTCCCACGTCCCGCCGACGCGGTCGCGCGCCTCCAGCACCGCATAGGTCTTCCCCGGGCAGTTGGACTGCAGGTGGCAACTTGCGCCGATCCCGGACAGCCCGGCGCCGACGATCAGCACATCAACATGTTCAAGCGACATTCACGACCGCCCAAGTGTCAGAGGGTTGGCCACCGAGCTTAGCCTGACGCGCCACCAAGGGCCAGCGTGCAGCCGTTGCTCTCATCGCGCAACTCGAAGAGAAGCTTGTCTGAATCCGGCTGTTCAGCCTAAACCGCCGACCAGGTGCGCCCACAATTCGAGTGGCGCTTGGATGGATGTCCAGAGCGCAGTGGCTGGATCTTGGGCGTAAGTCCATAGGGCAACAGATCCAGTTCCGGCAAGCTGAACGAGTTACGCCCCGTCTCACGCCAAGCGAGGTAGCGAGCGATGCGACCCAGGACCCCCCAGATCGTGGCCCTCGGAGGCGGTGGCTTCTCGATGGAGAAAGACGGCTCCATCCTCGACGACTATGTGCTCTCGCTGACCGATGCGAGGCGCCCCCGCATATGCTTCCTGCCTACCGCCTCGGGTGATGCAGACCACTATGTGGTGCGCTTCTATCGTCGCTTCTCCACCCACTGCGAGGCAAGCCACCTCTCGCTGTTTCGCCGCGATCAGGGCGGCCAGGGTGTCGAGGACGATCTCGCCTCACACCTGTTGAGCCAGGATCTGATCTATGTGGGCGGCGGCAATGTGGTGAGCATGCTCGGTGTCTGGCACGCACACGGACTCGATGACATCCTGCGCAAGGCATGGTGCGAGGGCGTCGTTTTGTGCGGGCCCTCCGCTGGTTCGCTGTGCTGGTTCGACGAGGCATTGAGCGCATTCCACGGGCCGCCGAGGCGGATTAGAGGACTCGGGCTGCTGCCATACTCGAACTGTGTTCACTACAACGCCGAGCCAGCACGACGCGCCGAGTATCACAGCCTTGTGAGCGACGGAATGCGCCCGGGGTTTGCGGTAGACGATGGGGTTGCCCTGCACTTCAAGGACACCCACTTGGAGCGAGCCGTCAGCTCGCGTCCAGATAGGAGCGCCTACCACGTCGAGCAGGTAGGGGATGAGATAGTCGAGACACCATTGAACGTCTCCTATCTGGGAGCGAGCACGCTTGCCTCAGTGCCAATTGACAATGCGGTCGCCGCCGCGTGAGCCCACCGGCATCCCCCGCCGCTGAGGAGCGGCTGATATTTGCGATGGGCGGAGGCGGCTTCACGATGGAGCCCACCAACCCGTTGCTCGACGACTACCTCCTCAGGCTCACACCTTCGCCTGAGCCCAGAATCCTGTTCCTCCCCACAGCCTCGGGAGACACGACCACGCAAATCAACGCCTTCCACGCCAGGTTCGGTGGCCGCACGTGCCTGCCGACCCACCTGTCCTTGTTCCGCCTCGGGGACCTCGAGCGCTCACTCGAGGAGATCGTTCTCGGGCAGGACGTCGTGTACGTCGGAGGCGGCTCGATGCGCAACCTGCTCGCGATCTGGCGGGCACACGAGCTCGACCGACTGCTCACTCGCGCCTGGCAGAAGGGCGTCGTGCTCGCCGGGCTCAGCGCCGGAGCCATGTGTTGGTTCGAGGGCGGCATCACGTGCTCCAGTGGCGCGCCTGAGCCGATCGCCGGGCTTGGGCTGCTGAGAGGATCGCTGACCGTCCATGCCGACGGTGAGCCCGAGCGACTGCCGGCATGGCTCACGAGTGTGCGCGAGGGCACGCTACCCGGAGGCTGGGCGGCCGACGACGGGGTTGGCCTGCTCTTTCGCGGGCAGCACCTGGAGCGAGTGGTCAGCTCACGTCCAGGCGCCGGCGCACAACGTGTCGACGCGCTCGCCGGAGAGCTCGTGCGACACCGCCTGGAACCGGAGCTCCTTGGCGCCGGCGAGCCATCGCGTGGGCCAGCGCTCGACGACGACGTCCAAGAGCTTCGTCGCGTCCATCAGCTTCGTCGCGAGATGATCGGCGAGACGCACCGCTTCACCGATATGTGAACTGAGCTGGCAAGCCTCCTCCCCCGAGACTGGTCACGGGCCTCGGTTCACCTGCCAGAGCACACAATGCTCAAGGCAATTGACTCACGAAG
>JBAPMC010000144.1:0-3794 GCA_049278415.1 Solirubrobacteraceae bacterium | reverse complement strand
AGAGCGTGTGGACGCCGGCCCCTCGCTGGCGCGCTCCTGAAGGTCGTCCGTGGCCCCGACTGGAGCGAGTTGGAGGGCGTCGCGGCGATCGGAGGCCCTGAGCTGCTGGACGTTCGTGTCGCGCAACTGGAGACCGGCATCCAGCCAAAGCTCTCCACGCTCAGCATCACCCGCGCTACGGCCTCGCTCGTCGGGGCGGCGCTGTTCGCTTCAACGTTCCTCGCAGCGGTGTTCAGCTTCGGCGGCCCCGCGGCAGTTTACCGGGCAACCGGCGCTGGCCTCAGCACCGTCGATCTGCTTAGCGGCTTGACCTGTGCCGCTCCATTTGCGGGCGCAGGGCTCGTGGCGTACTGGCTCATCGCCCGACGTGCGAGCCGGCCTCTGACCACAAGCGTGAGCGATGTCTGAGCACGCACCCCATCCGGTGTTCGCGCGGGTTTACACGAAGGTCGCGGAGATCAGCGAGCGCCGTGGTGGCGCCGAGCATCGCCGCAAGCTGCTCTCGGGCTTGAGTGGTCGGGTGATCGAGATAGGCGCCGGCGCCGGCGCGAACTTCTCCCACTACCCGACCACTGTCAGTGAGGTCATCGCAGTTGAGCCCGAGTGCTACCTGCGCGAACGCGCGCAGCAGGCAGCGGCTCGCGCCCCGGTCACTATCTCCGTTCTGGATGGCGACGCCGATCGGCTTCCCGGCGAGGCGCAGTCCTTCGATGCCGGGGTCTGTGCGCTTGTGCTCTGCACGGTGCCCGACCAGCAGGCGGCGCTCGCGGAGCTTTACCGCCTCATTCGGCCTGGTGGCGAGCTGCGCTTCTACGAGCACGTAGTCGCCCATCCCAAGTGGGAGTCACGCTTTCAGCGACTCGCTGATGCGACCTTCTGGCCTCACGTCGCGGGCGGCTGTCACCTGGCACGCGACACGACGAGCGGGATCAAGCACGCCGGGTTTCAGATCGAGACATGCGAGCGCTTCCCATTCACTCCCGCACCGTTCCTACCGCCGGACCCCCACATTCTTGGAATAGCCCGGCGCCCGTCAGCCGTCAGCCGCGGCGCATGAGCCGGCCAATGGCGGCCATCAGCTCGGCGGCGCGCTCCTGTTGAAGCTCGGCCTCAGCGCTGATGACGCACGTGCGGGCGTGCCCGTCGAGCAGCCCGAGCGCAACCTTGTCGAGTGCGGCCTGGACGGCGTTTATCTGTGTGAGAACGTCGATGCAGTAGCGGTCGTCTTCGACCATCCGCTCGATGCCTCCTACCTGACCCTTGATGCGTGCCAAGCGGTCGCGGAGCTGGTCCTTGGTTGCTTCATAGCCCTTGCCTGTCGGTGGTCTCGATGCCCTAGCCATACCTCCATCATACCAATACCGGGGAGGGGTATAGTGGCAGTGTGGGTGTGTTGACGACGATCGGCGATAGCTTGGAGGATGCGTTCTTGATGGCGTGGGAGGTTTGGTGGGCGCTGGTGTTCGGGTTCGCCATCTCCGCGATCGTGCAGGCATGGGTTCCGCGTGAGCGGATCGAGCGTGCCCTTGGTGGCTCGGGTGCGCGGCCTGTAGCGGTTGCGACGGGCTTGGGCGCGGCGTCGAGTTCCTGCTCCTACGCGGCGATCGCGATTGCCAAGAGCCTGTTTCAGAAGGGTGCTTCGGCGAGCACTGCGCTTGCCTTCCAGTTCGCCTCCACAAACCTCGTGTGGGAGCTGGGCCTGGTGCTGTGGGTACTGATCGGCTGGCAGTTCACGCTCGCAGAGTACGTAGGCGGGCTCGTGATGATCGTCTTGATGGCGGTGCTGCTGAGAGCGTTCGTCTCGCCCCGCCTAGAGGCGCAAGCGCGTGAGCACGCCCAGCAGGCCGACGCAGGCCACCAGCACCATATGGCCGGCGAGCGAATGACCTGGCGGCAGCGGCTGAGCTCGACCTCGGCTTGGTCGGATGTCGCTCACAACTTCCGCGGGGACTGGCAGATGCTCTACAAGGAGATCGCCATTGGCTTCCTGCTCGCCGGGTTCATCGCACAACTCGGCAACGGCTTCTTCAACGATCTTTTCCTCAAGGGTTCTCCGGCGCTTGTGCAAGCTGTGTGGGGCGCGGTCATCGGCCCGGTGATCGCGGTGCTGAGCTTCGTCTGCTCGGTCGGCAACGTGCCGCTCGCGGCGGTGCTGTGGTCGGGCGGCATCTCCTTCGCCGGAGTGATGGCGTTCATCTTTGCCGACCTGATCGTGCTTCCGATCATCGCTATCTATCGCAAGTATTACGGCGCCCGTTACACGCTTCGGATCATCGCGCTGATGTTCGTCACGATGGTGCTCGCCGCGCTGATTGTTGATGGACTGTTCAGCGTCCTCGGGCTGATCCCTACCGGCCCGCGGCCCTCGCGTGGTGACATCTTCGGCACGATCGCTGTGAACTACAAGCTTGCGCTCAACGTGCTCGGGCTCGTGGTCTTCGGTGCGTTCTTCTGGCTGACCGCATGGCGCGGTGTCACTGATCCGGCGTGTGGCATGAAGGTCGATAAGGCCAAGGCGATCCGTAAGGACTTCGGAGGGGAGACCTTCTACTTCTGCTCAGAGCATTGCCTACACGCCTTCGAGACAAACCCTGAGAGAAGACCACTGTCAGTTATTCCCCACACCGAACAGGAGGGGCTGCGATGAAGCTCAACCACATCCAATGGCAGTTATTGGCCTAGTGGGCGCAGGGTCGCGTCGTGTTGCTCGGGCATCTCGATATCGAGCAGATCGCCGCCTTGATGGTCTACCTGGAGGGTCGTGTGGTGCAAATCGAACTCGTCGTGCAACATCCGCTCAAGGCCACGGCGCGCGGCGTGACAGTCGCTCTCGCGGCCGACGAGTACGTGCGCTGAGAGCGCGGGGAACCCGGATGTGACCTCCCAAACGTGCAAGTCGTGAACCTCTACTACGCCAGGCTCGCGCACGAGTGCTCGGCCGATCTTCTCAGGGTCAAGGCCCTCCGGCGCGGCCTCGAGGAAGACTCGGCCCGATACCTTGACCAGCCCATACCCCGAGCGCACCATCAGGCCGGCGACGAGCAGCGAGACGAGCGGGTCCGCGCGCTCAAAGCCAGTGAGCAATATGACCACTGCCGCAATCGCGGTTCCAATGAAGGCGTAGAGGTCGGTGAGGATGTGCTGGAAAGACCCTTCCACGTTCATGCTCTGCCGGTTGGCCTTCGCCAACGTCCAGGTCGCCGCGAGATTCACCGCGACGCCCACCAGTGCGACAACAAGGATCAATCCAGCCTGCACATGCGGCGGGTTAAACAGACGACGGATCGCCTCATAGGTAATGAGCGCCGCGAGGATCAGCAATGTGACTCCGTTGGCCTGTGCGGACAGAATCTCCACGCGCTTGAAGCCGTAGGTCAAGGCACCCTTCGCCGGACGAACTGCCAGCCGGGCGGCGACCAATGACAGTCCGATCGCGGCGGCATCGGTGAGCATGTGCCCGGCGTCGGAGAGCAGCGCCAAGGAATGAGCGATCACCCCGGCCGCGATCTCAAAGGCCATGAACCCCAAGATCAACCCGAGCGCGACGGTTAGCTTCCTCGCGTCCACGTCGGCGCTCACACCATGCGAATGACCGGCGTGGCCGTGCGCGTGCTCGCTACTCACGACGGCTCTCTCAATCGCACTCACAACCCTGGGTGCTACAGGCGTTGCTGTCGAAGCCGACCGGAACACAGTCCGCGCAAACCTCGCCGACCCATGCCTCGCGTCCCTCCTTCACGGCCAGCGCAGCGATCCCCAAGCCGATCACGGGGTCAAGCCACCACCACCCGAGA
>JBAPMC010000143.1:0-2700 GCA_049278415.1 Solirubrobacteraceae bacterium | reverse complement strand
CATGCTCGACATCGACGAGGACAAGGTCAACGTCAACGGCGGCGCGGTGGCCCTCGGCCACCCGATCGGCGCCAGTGGCGCGCGCATCCTCGGCAGCATCGTCTACGAGCTGCGCCGTCGTGGCGGCGGCCTCGGCTGCATCGCCATCTGCTCCGGTGGCGGGCAGGGCGACGCGCTCATCGTCAAGGTCTGACATGACCGCCGAGACGGAATCGAGTCCCACCCGCTCCAAGATCCGCGTCGTCGTGGCCAAGCCCGGCCTGGACGGCCACGACCGTGGCGCGAAGATCATCGCTCGCGCCCTGCGCGATGCGGGCATGGAGGTCATCTACACAGGCCTGCACCAAACCCCCGAGCAGATCGTCGAGACCGTGATCCAGGAGGACGCCGACGCCGTCGGTCTCTCCATCCTCTCGGGCGCCCACATGACTTTGGTGCCGCGCGTGGTCGAGCTCTTGCACGAGCAGTCCATCGATGACGTCGTGGTCACCGTGGGTGGCACCATTCCCGCCGAAGACATCCCGGAGCTCAAGAGCCTCGGCGTGGCGGAGGTTTTCACTCCCGGCGCGCCCACCCAGGCAATCGTAGATTTCATCCGCAGCGCCACCACTGTTCGTAGTCCTGATTGACTCGTCAGTCAACTCAGGTAGGATTGGCCCCATCGACATCCCTCAAGGAGTAGCTGAATGAAGATTTGCGTCCTGGTGAAGGAGGTCCCGGACGCCGCCGTCGAGAAGCGCATCAACAGCTCGACGGGGCGCATGGACCGCAGCGGGGAGAAGAACCTCAACCCCTATGACACGCACGCCATCGAGGCTGCGATGCAGGTTCGCGAGGGCGGCATCGCCCCCGTGGAGGAGATCGTGGCCGTAACCATGGGCCCGGAGAGCGCCGTACGCGCGCTGCACAAGGCGGTCTCGCTCGGTGCAGACCGCTCCGTGCACCTCTCAGACCCGGCGGTCGCCGGCTCAGATGTAGCCGCCACCGGCTACGCCCTGGCTCAGACCCTGGACCGCGAGAAACCAGATCTGGTGCTGCTCGGCCAGCAGTCAGACGATGGCGAGTGCTACACCATCGGTGCAGTAGTGGCCGAGCACCTCGGCATGCCCTCGCTCACTCAGGTCATCAAGATGGACGTCGCCGCCGACTCCCTGCGCTGCGAGCGCCAGGCCGAGTACGGCTATGACACGGTGCAAATCACTCTGCCCGCCGTCATCTCCGTCGGCGACGCCATCAACGAGCCGCGCTACCCGTCGCTGAAGGCCATCATGGGCGCCAAGAAGAAGCCGCTCGACACGGTCACCGCCGCAGACGTCGGCGTTGACGCCTCGAAGGTCGGCGGCGATAACTCCGCCGCCCAGTGGGTCGCCGCGAAGGCCCCTCCGGCCAAGGCCGCCGGCGAGATCATCGAGGACGAGGACACCAACGAGACCGTTGAGAAGATCGTGTCGTGGCTCGACGAGAGGAAGCTGATCTAGATGGCGAACATCCTGGTCTACGCGCTCCACTACAACGGTGCGATCAACAAGAACTCCCTCGGAGCAGTCTCAGAGGGCTCAAAGCTAGCCGCCGAGCTCGGCGGTGAGGCACACGTGATCCTCGTGGGCGAAGGAGTCCCCGGGGATCTGGCAGGCTCGCTCGGCAACTACGGCGCCAAGAAGGTGCTCATCGCCGAGGGTCCCGAAGGACTCGCACAGCCGGTCGTCGACGCAATGGGCGCGGCAATCTCCGCTGGCGATTACAAATACGCGCTGTTCGGAGGTGGTCTGCTCGGCTTTGAGATCGGCGCCGGACTGGCCGCACGCCTTGGAGCCGGCGTGGCCATGGAGGTCACCGCGGTACGTGCCGAGGGTGGGGAGCTGATCGCAGAGCGTCCGATCCTCGGCGACTCGGCGATCTCTGAGATCAAATACCGCTCAGAGGTCGGCATCGTGATCGGGCGCCTCAACGCGTTTGAGATCAAAGAGACCGGCGCGGGTGCTGCTCCCGTCGAGCAGCTCAGCTTCGAGCTGAGCGCCCACGCCAAGCAGGCCACAATGGTCACCCGCGGCGAACAGCGCGGCGCCGACGTTGACATCGAGGGTGCTTCGATCCTCGTAGCCGGTGGTCGCGGCCTCGGTAAGGCCGAGGGCTTCCAGCTCGCCGAGGATCTGGCGGCGGCGTTCGGCAACAATGCGGCGGTGGCCGCCACCCGTGCGGTCGTGGACGCCGGCTGGTACCCCTACGCGGCCCAGATCGGCCAGACCGGCAAGACGGTCTCGCCGAAGCTCTATCTCGCTGCCGGCATCTCCGGCGCCATTCAGCACAAGGTCGGGATGCAGTCCTCGGAGAACATCGTCGCCATCAACAAGGACTCAAACGCGCCGATCTTCGAATTCTCAGACCTCGGGATCGTGGGCGATCTCAACAAGATCCTGCCCAAGCTCACCGAGGCCGTGAAGGCCAAGAAAGCAAGTTAACGGTGCGCCTCCTGACACGGCGCTGGACGCCGCGTGACGTCTCGGACGTGCAACCAGCACGCCCTTCACCGTCCCGCGACGTCCAGCTTGGTCATGAGACGCACCGGAGCATGGTGGGCGAAGGAATGCGTGAGCAAAAAGGAGCGTCAAGCGATGTCATCTAATAACGGCTCAAGCAATGGGAAGGTCGTTCCCGCGGCCTTCCCGCCGCCCGTAGACACTCAGAAGGAGTTCGTCAAGC
>JBAPMC010000142.1:0-3166 GCA_049278415.1 Solirubrobacteraceae bacterium | reverse complement strand
GGCGAGGACCGCGGAGAAGCACGTGCCCAGGGCTCGAATGGGCCGACTGGCGGCGGAGCGACAACGAGCAGTCATGCCACCGGCGACCGCACTCGCGGAGGGGGGGAACATAGCTCGGACAGCAGTGACGAAGCGGGGAGTCACGGCAGCAAAGACGACAGCTCCCCCGATGGGAGCGGGAGCCACTCCGATGAAGGCGGGAACGGGAATCAAAGCTCCTCCGCGGACCACTCCAAGGGCTCTTTCTCCTCTGATAGCCGCCAAGGCGGGGCTCCCTCAAACTCAAGCCAGGACGAAACGAGCACCAACGCGAGGCAGCCCGGGGAATCGAGCGACCACCGGGGCTCGTCCCAGGCGTCTCCGCTCACGGGAACGAACAGCTCATCCAAAGACGAACATGGCTCCACTTCCCACAGATGAAAGAGGACTGAGCTGAGCGAGGTACAGCGTCTTCTATAATGCTTGCCAGCAAGCAATTATCGGAGATGGATGTCCCTGAACGCCGAGAGTGATCCAACCACCCGCCTGAGGGCCGTGATCGGCAGGCTCTCGCGCCGCCTGCGACTCACGGTGGCCGGCTCGGGGCTAACCCCATCGCAGACCTCAGTGCTGTTCACTGTAGCCCGGCTCGGCCCCCTCGGCCTGACGGAGATCTCCGAGATCGAGGGCATCAACCCGACGATGCTCTCGCGCATCACCGCACAGCTGTGCCAGTTGGAGCTGATCAGCCGCGAGTCAGATCCAGCCGACAAGCGCGCCGCGCTCGTGCGGGCGACGCCAGCCGGGCAGCGCTTGCGCAAGCGCATCCACCGCGAGCGCACTGAGGCGCTACAGCAGCACATGGCAAAGCTCACCGAGGAGCAGCGCGAGCTGTTGTGGAGTGCGCTGCCGGTGCTCGAGACGCTCGCCGAGCAGATTCCGGGGGGCCGCCCGTGACGCGTCTGCTCGGAGCGGGTCGCGCCACCTTCAAGGCCTTTGAGATCCCCAACTATCGCCGCTACTACGCCGGCCAGGCAATCTCGCTGAGCGGCACTTGGATGCAGATGGCGGCACAGGCGTGGCTCGTGCTGACCCTCACCGGCTCAGCCACCACGCTCGGGCTGATCGTGGCGCTGCAAACGCTTCCGATCCTGCTGCTCGGGCCCTACGGCGGCGTGATCGCCGACCGTGTTGACAAGCGCCGCCTGATGGTGTGGCTGCAGAGCGCAATGGGTCTGCAAGCCCTTGTGCTGGGACTGCTCACGGTCACCGGAGTCGTGCGCATTTGGGAGATCGGCGTGCTCGCGATGCTGCTCGGTCTCAACAGCGCCTTTGAGAACCCAGCCCGCCAGTCGTTCATGCTGGAGATGGTTGGACCCGAGCACCTGCGCAATGCGGTGAGCCTGAACTCGGTGCTCGTCAACGTGGCCCGCACCATGGGCCCTGCGGTCGCCGGTCTGCTGATAGCCACGGTAGGCGAGGGCGTGTGCTTCCTGGTCAACGCCGCAAGCTTCGTGGCCGTGATCGCCTCTCTGCTGACATTGGATCTCACCGCGCTGAGGCCGAGTCCTCCCACCGAGCGCGCTCCGGGACAGCTGCGCGAGGGCCTCACCTACATACGCCGCAATCGCGATCTGCTGATCCCACTGCTGATGATGGCGCTCGTTGGCATGTTCGCCTACGAGTTCCAGGTGACCCTCCCGGTGATGGCCCGCCAGGGCCTGCACGTGGGCGCCGCCGGCTACGGCTTCATGACCGCCGCGATGGGCGCCGGCGCAGTCGTTGGAGGACTGCTGGTGGCGGCTGTCGGGCGCACGGGCCTGCGTACGCTCGTGCTCGCATCGGGTGCGTTCGGAGCAGTGATCATGCTCGCGGCGCTCGCCCCCACCCTGCCCGTCGAGCTGGTCGCGCTCGCACTGGTTGGCTGGGCGAGCATCTCGTTCATGGCAACCGGCAACTCAACGCTGCAGCTCGCCGCGGCCCCATCGATGCGCGGTCGTGTGATGTCGCTGTGGTTCGTGGCCTTCCAGGGCTCCACCCCGATCGGCGGTCCGATCATTGGTTGGGTTATGGCTCAGGCGGGCGCCCGCGCGGGACTTGGTGTGGGCGCGATCACATGCATGCTGGTGGCCATGCTCGGCCTACTGGCTCTGCACGAGATCGCCCCGTTCGCGCGCGCCGATAACACGGCCCCACGAGCAGCCCAGTCCTGAGCTAGGTCGCTAGGAGCGGCCGTCGTCGAGAAAATCGATGAGCAGCTCGTTGACGCGCTCGGGCGCGTCGTGCTGAACCCAGTGAGTGGCCTCAGGAATGCGCTCCATGCGTAGGTTCGGAACCCACTCGGGCGCCGGTTCTGCCAGCTCGCTACCGAGGTGGCGATCGAGCATCCCCCAGATCACCATCGTTTGCGCCTGGATCGGGCGCATCTGGGCGAGTGTCTTGCCCGGTGAGCGCCGCAATGCAGCCCTGTAGTAGTTGATCATGCCCGTCAGCGCCCCAGGTTGGGACCAGGCTGCGACATAGCGCTCGAGGTCCTCGTCGCTGAAGGCGTCTTTGGAGTCCGAGCGCAGCGAGCGCTTGGCAAAGGAGAAGTTGTCCCGCCCGATCAGGTACTCAGGCAGCTTTGGGATCTGGAAGAAGAACATGTACCAGCTCTTGCGCAGCTGCTTGAGCGTCCTGAACCCTTCGAGCATGCGGGCGGTGTGGGGCACGTTCAGAATCGCCAGGCGCCGCACCACCTCGGGATGGCTCATAGCCACGGTGTAGGCCACCGCGGCGCCCCAATCGTGACCGACCACATATGCGTCCTTCTCGCCGAAGCTCTTTATGAGCCCGGCTATGTCATCCGCCAACAGCCCTGCGTCATACGCACGCCAGCTCTGCGGCTTGTCGGAGAGGTCATAGCCGCGCATGTCCGGCGCCACCACGTGGAAGCCCGCCGCTGCAAGCACGGGAATCTGCCGGCGCCAGGAGTACCAGAACTCCGGGAAGCCGTGGAGCAGCACCACAAGCGGACCCTCACCGGCCTCGACATAGTGCAGCCGCACGCCCCCGCCGACGTCGGCGTCTCCGTGGCTGAGCTGTGCCTCGACGGTGCTCATAAGAGCATCGTAGACCTCAGCGTCCGAAACCGATGTCACCTTGTATGAGACATCTATAAAAAAGAGGATCCTTGTCCGTTCTACTG
>JBAPMC010000141.1:0-1794 GCA_049278415.1 Solirubrobacteraceae bacterium | reverse complement strand
AGCGGAGCGCCCGTTGCAGCATGCAGCTCGCGCGCCACCCCAAACACGCCGAGACAGTCGGGCCGGTTAGGTGTGATCTCGAGCTCAAGCACGTCTGTGCAGATCGGGAGCACTTGATCCAGCGGGGCGCCTGGCACGAGCTCAGCAGCCCCCCCAATCAGCTCGTTGAGCACCATTATCCCGTTGGGGTCGGAGTCGATCTGAAGCTCCTCAGCGGAGAGGATCATGCCATTCGACGGCGCCCCTCGAAGCTTTGCAGCCTTGATAGCGGCGCCACCCGGCATCACCGAGCCAGGCAGCGCCACCGCAACCGTCTGGCCGGCCGCCACGTTCGGCGCGCCGCACACGATGTCCGCAGCCTCCTGCTCTCCCACATCCACCTTGCACACCCGCAGCCTGTCGGCTTTCGGGTGAGGCTCCACCGAGAGCACACGTCCCACCACGAAATGCTCAGGAGACGGCACGCCGTGGTGGAGAATCGTCTCCACCTTCGTGCCGGTCATCGTCAAGCGCTCCTCGATCCCAGCTGTATCGAGCTCGGGGGAGCAGTACTCCCGCAACCAGCTCAGCGGAACACGCATATCAGCAGTCCCCCAAGATCATCCGAACTGCTCCAGGAATCTAATGTCGTTCTCGTAGTAGAGACGCAGGTCGGGAATGCCGTGCTTGAGCATGGCAATCCGCTCCACGCCCATGCCCCACGCGTATCCCTGCACCTTCTCGGGGTCATAGCCCGGGGCGTTGCGCTCTGTGGTGGGCACATAGGAGTAAACGCTCGGGTCCACCTCACCTGCGCCGAGCACCTCGAGCCAGCCCTCACCCTTACACAAAGGACAGCGCGACCCGTCGCCCATGAACCCCTTGCCAGAGCAGTGAAAGCAGGACACATCCACCTCTACGCTCGGCTCGGTGAATGGGAAGAAGTGGGGACGCAGCCTCACGTCGCGCTCTTCACCAAACACGGTCTTCGCGAACGCGAGCAGCGTTCCCTTCAAGTCGGCGAGCGTGATGTCCTCGTCAACGGCCAGCCCCTCCAGCTGATGGAACTGGGGTGTATGGGTGGCGTCGCTGTCGGGACGGTAGACGCGTCCGGGGATAACCACGTAAAGCGGCGGTGGATGGGCCTCCATCGCGCGTATCTGCATTGGCGAGGTATGGGTGCGCAGCACAACTCCATCGGACACGTAGAAAGTGTCGGTCTTCGCGCGCGCCGGGTGCGTGGGGCTGTGGTTGAGCGCGTCGAAGTTGTAGTGAACGCTCTCCACCTCCTGGCCCTCGAGCACCGTGAACCCGAGGCCCAGAAAGATGTCCTCGAGCTCGCGCATAGTGGCGCTCAATACGTGCAGCCTGCCAACCGGCTGTGGTGGGGCGCCCGGGAGCGTCACGTCAACCGTGTCGGCCCGTAGCCGATCGTCGAGCTCGCTCGCGTCAAGCAGCGCAGAGCGCGCCTCGATCAGTTGCTCGAGCGCTCGCCGCGCCTCATTGGCGGCTTTGCCTACCGCTCCACGCTGCTGAGGCTCGAGCGCCGCAACTCCGCGCAACATCTGCGGCAGCTCCGCCTTGCGTCCGAGGTAGCGCACCCGCAGCTCCTCCACCGCCTCACTGCTCGAGGCGGTTGCAATCTCCTCTTGTGCTTGCGTGCGCAGCTGCTCAATCCGCTCGATCATGACGTGGGCACCCTAGTCGAGGCACGCGTCATCTCGTATAGAGCCACCGTGGCAGCCATCGCCGCGTTGAGCGAGTCCGAGGCGATCGGTATGTGGGCGACCCGCTCGGCTGCTGAGAGGACATCCT
>JBAPMC010000140.1:0-2799 GCA_049278415.1 Solirubrobacteraceae bacterium | reverse complement strand
GAGTAGTAGAGCAGCCGCTGGCAGCGCGAGCATCGCCACGCGTCGTGCCGTGCGCGAGCGTCTGAGCGGTCCGATCATGCCAGCCACCTTAAGTACGGCCTCCGAGGAGCTTGTTACTAAAAGGTGGCGGACTCGTTTTCACTTTGTAAAGACGCGGATGGTCACACAATCGCAACGGGTCTGTGACTGGTTGTTGACACTGCTGATTTCACGGGACTCCACGATGGGCGTGCGCTCCATACAAGGGTGGCCCGGAGTGTGCTCGAGAGTTCGCCGCCCACAATGTCCGAAAGGAGAAGCTCCGTTGCGCACTGGCAAAAAGCTCATGGCAGGCGGTGTGGGAGTTATGGTTGCGGGGGCGGCCGCGCTTGGTATCTCGATGTCGAGCGCGTCCTCGCCTCAACCCATCCCACAATCGACCACGCCGATCAAGCACGTGGTGGTGATCTTCGACGAGAACATCTCGTTCGATCACTACTTCGCCACTTATCCACACGCAACCAACCCGGCCGGCGAGCCATCGTTCAACCCGCTTCCGGGCACGCCGGCGGTGAACGGGCTCAACAACGGACTGCTCACGAATAATCCCAATGGGGACCAGCCTCAACGGCTTGACCCAAGCCAGGCTGTCACCTGCGACCAGAACCACGGCTACTCCGCCGAGCAGGAAGCCGACGACGGTGGTCTGATGGACAAGTTCGTCCAAAAGACGACCGGCAGCGGTTGCACCCAGAGCACTACTCCCGACTCGAGCAGCTATGGGCCAAATGGGATCGTGATGGACTACTACGACGGCAACACCGTCACAGGGCTGTGGAACCTCGCTCAGCACTTCTCGCTGAACGACAACTCCTACAGCACTCAGTTCGGCCCCTCGACTCCGGGCGCTCTCAATCTCATCTCTGGACAGACCAACGGCGCGGTTGCCCACGGTGGTACCTCCACCAACGTCGCCAACGGAACGCTGTTTGGTGACGGCGAGCCGTTCTATGACCAGTGCAGCAACGCCAGCACCCCACTGAACAGCGATGGCACGCCCGGTGGAGTAACGGTTTCGATGACCGGTCAGAACATTGGTGAGCTGATGAACGCCAAGGGTGTCACCTGGGGCTGGTTCCAGGGTGGCTTCGCGCCCTCGGAAGTCAAGTCCGCCAGAGCGATCTGTGGGGCGAAACACACGAACATCGGTGGAGCGTCTGTTACCGACTACGTCGAGCACCACGAGCCGTTTGAGTACTACGCCGACACCTCAAACCCCGATCACGTGGCGCCGAGCTCGATCTCGCAGGTCGGTCTCAGTGATCCCGCGGGGACGCCGGCGGAGGAGGCTGTCAACCATCAGTACGACCTCTCGCTGTTTGACCAGACGCTCAGCCAGGGCAACCTGCCGCAGGTGTCCTTCCTGAAGCCGCCTGCGTATGAGAACGGTCATGCAGGCAACTCCGACCCACTCGACGAACAGCGTTTCCTGGCTGACACGATCGACCAGATAGAGCAGTCGAGCTACTGGGCGAACACGGCGATCGTGATCGCCTACGACGACTCCGACGGGTGGTATGACCATCAGATGGGCTCGATCGTGCGGCCTTCACAGGACACGGTAGATGCGCTGAACGGTCCCGGGAATTGCGGATCTGCAGGCAGCCCGCCTGCGCAGAACGATCGTTGCGGCGTTGGTCCGCGGATGCCGCTGATGGTTATCTCGCCGTGGGCTCGCCCCAACTTCGTGGATGGAACGTTCACGGAGCAGGCGTCGATCACACAGTTCATCGAGGACAACTGGAACCTCGGACGCATTGGCGGCGGCTCGGCCGATGCAACCGCGGGGACGCTCGAGAACATGTTCGACTTCAACTCGAGCGCTCCACGTTCACCGGCGGTCATCCTGAACGACACCACTGGTGAGATCGCGAGCACGATCCCCTCCTCGGAATCAGCGCCGGGGCAAGGTCCAGCCGGGCCGGCCGGACCGCAAGGTCCGTCGGGGCAGCCAGGACCAGCGGGACCACAGGGTCCAGCGGGGGCACAGGGTCCGGCAGGGCCGCAGGGACCGGCGGGCAAGACGACGACCGTCACCTGCAGGGTGCAGGACAAAGGCGGAAAAGTGAAGGTGACCTGCTCACAGAATGGCGTCGCCTCCAGCACTCGAGCTGTCGTCTCGCTGGTGCGAAAGCACGCGACCGTCGCCCGTGGCGCCGGCAAGCTGGGCTCGGCGATCGTGTTGAGGAGTCACAGCAAGCGCCTGCACGGCTCCTACACCCTGTTCGTAGACATACCGGGTGACACGAGCACCTCGAAGGTGGTTCGTCTGTAGCGCAAGGAGCACATCTATCGCTACAGCCGAGGGCGCCCTGAGTGGCGCCCTCGGTCGTGGTGGCCGAGAGCCGAGGCGTGCTCTACGCTCAGGCGAGTGCCTCGCATCTTCGGCTTCCTGCTGACCCCTGAGCCGCCCTCGCGGCGCGTCGGCATGCTCGTGGCGGTGGGGCTCGTAGCGCTCTGCACGCTATTGATCTACCCGCTCAAGCAGGCCGCGCCGGTTGTCTCACTGGGCGTGGTTTACATGCTTGCGGTGGTGATCGTGTCGGTCACCTGGGGCGTTTGGCTGGGCGTGGCCACCTCGCTGTTGAGCGCGCTCGCGTTCAACTACTTCCAGCTGCCGCCGATCGGGGAGCTCACCCTGCGCAACGCCGATAACTGGGTGGCGCTGATCGCCTTCCTCGTTGTGGCGATGCTGTCGAGCTCCGTGGCGGAGGTGACGCGCGCACGCTCGCGTGAGGCGGCAGAGCGTCGCCGCGAGGC
>JBAPMC010000139.1:0-3888 GCA_049278415.1 Solirubrobacteraceae bacterium | reverse complement strand
GTGGTGGTGATGGCTGTGCCTGTCGTGTTCGTGATCGCGCTCGCGATCCTCGACGGTCAGGACGGTGGGCGAACCCGCGCGGCGGCGATCGGTCCCCGCACCCGGACGGGAGTAACGGCTGCGCGTGTTCGACGGGCGCCGGACCGGCGTGCTCGAGGATCACGAGATCGTGATGGGTTTCCTGCTGTTGATGGCGGCCGGTAATGACAGCACCAAGGCGACGTACTGCAGCGGGATGCGCGCGCTGATGGAAAGCCGCGACCAGCTGCGTGAGGTCGTGGAGGACCCGTCGCTGATACCGGGCGTGGTCGAGGAGTCGCTGCGCATGTTTCCCGCGTTCGCTCACTTCGCCCGCACCGCCACTCGCGACACCGAGCTGCACGGCCAGAGCATCCGCGAGGGGGAGAAGCTCGTGATGTGGTATCCGTCCTCCAACCGCGACGACTCCCGCTTCGAGGACGCCGAGCGCTTCGACATCAGGCGCAACCCCGAGCACCAGGCGTTCGGTGCCGGCGGCCGGCACTACTGCCTCGGTACCGCGCTCGCGCGTCTGGAGCTGCAGATCCTCTTCGAGGAGACCCTCGCCCGCTTTCCCGAGATTGAGATCCTCGATACCCCGACATACCTCGAATCGGCGTTCGCCAACCAGATGAAGACGCTGCCGGTGCGGCTCTCAGCGCCGCCCGCCTGAAGGAGACGCGGCTCGCGAAGGTTCAAGCGCTGCCGCCGGGAGTGCTCTTACTGGAGTAGGGTTGTTCTCCAGTGCTTCACGCTCTGCTCTGTCTCTCGCCGGTAATTGCCTTGGCGATACCGCTGCTGGCGCGGCGTTATCCGGGTGAGCGTGTGCTGCTCGCGCTCCGGCGTGTGGAGCCGGCCCGTTGGCCGCGCCCGCGCTCTTGTGTGGCTCCGCGTCGTCGCGTGGTGCTGTTGGCTGTGCGCGGTGGTCGCCTGATGGGCTCCTCGCTGGCTGTGCGCCCGCCGCCGTTCCAGCTCTCGGCGAGCTAGACCCTTTCGCGCCCGAGTCGGGGCGTTGGCTGCTCGTCTCTGGAGGACCCCTGCCGCGAGTCGAATGGACGTGCGTCTGTTCGTTGTGGCGGGGCTCTCGGTTAGCCCGTACAGGCACGTATGCGAGGAGCCTTTCAATGTCCCGTCGTCTTATCGTTGCCACGCTCAGCGCCCTGCTGTTGGGGCCGTGGGCCGTGGCGCAAGCACAGAGCAGCACGCCGACTCCCGTGAAGGAGAGCGGCAATCCGATCAACGATCAGGGCAGCAACTACAACTACCGCTCGAACATCACCACCATCGCGCCGAGCGTTCCCGGCCTGAACCTTGAAGTGTTGGAGTTCGCCGACCGCTTGGTGCTGACCAATCACACGGGCAAGACGGTCACGGTCTATGGCTACCAGGGCGAACCCTACGCGCGTGTGCTGGCTAACGGGACGGTGGAAGTCAACACTCACTCGCCTGCCTACTACCTGAACCAGAACTTCTACGGCGACGTGAACGTGCCGTCCTCGGCGTCACCGCGCGCGACGCCCGACTGGACGGTGATTGATCGCACCGGGCAGCTTGAATGGCATGACCATCGCATCCATTGGATGTCCCCGGCGCCGCCGCCGCAGGTCAAGAACAAGGGCAAGCGCACCAAGATTTTCAACTGGCGGGTGCCGATCAAGGTCGGGGCAACCTCGGGGACGGTGGATGGTCAGTTGTTTTGGGTTCCCGAGGAAGGCACCAAGACCCCTCTCGCCGCGATCGTGGCGCTGGTCGTGATCGTGCTTGCAGGACTCGCGTTCGTGTTCGTCGTGCGCAGGCGCAGGCGCGGTCCGCGCGGCATGGACCCAACAGCGGGCACGGCGCCCGATCGAGGCTCGCCCGGCGAGCCCGATCGTTCCGTGAGGGAGGCGTGGTGAGTCCCGTGGCCTATAAGGAGAACACGACGGCGAGTCCACGCCAGAGTCGCCGACTTAGTCGCGCATTGGTGGTCGTACTCGTTGTGGCCGGTCTACTTGGGAGCGCTCCGGCGGCGTGGGCACACGCGCAGTTGCTCGGCACCTCGCCAGTGTCGGGCTCAACGGTCAAGGTCCAGCCCAAAGAGGTGATCTTCGAGTTCAACCAGGACATAGGCGGGACGCTCGGCGCGGTGCGGGTCTATAACGCTCAGGGCGATGAGGTTGATGACCTGAACGTCTCGCATCCCAACGGTAACGAGCACTGGATGGGCGTAGGGCTCAAATCTGGTCTACCCGATGGCACCTATACCGGCACCTATCGGGTGATCTCTGCCGATACGCACATCGTCTACGGCGGGCTGGTGTTCAGCATCGGCCATCCAAGCGCCTCCTCGAAGGTGACAGTGGCCGGGCTGATCGGTAAGAACGAGAGCGGCACAGTCACCAAGGTTGCCTTCGGCGTAGTGCGTGGACTGAACTACCTGACGCTCGCGCTGATGGTCGGGGGACTGGTCTTCCTGTTCTTCGCTTGGATGCCGGGCCTAATGGCGGTCGCGGGCTCCGAGGAGCGATGGTCGCTCGCTTCGCGCGTGTTCGCTTCGCGGCTGTGGCGGCTGTTCGCAGTGGCGATCGTGCTCGGCGTGGTCGTGAGCGTACTCGGGGTGCTGTTGCAGGGCGCGAGTGCGGCAGGCGTATCGCTGTGGGCCTCGTTGAAAAGCTCGATCATCGAAAACACGCTGGAAAGCCGATTCGGCAAGGTGTGGGGTCTGCGCGCGATCGACTGGCTATTGCTCGGCGCCATATTGGTAGTGGCGAGGGCTATGGGTAGGGACGCGATCCCGAAGCTAGGAGCCGGATCGCGGGGCACCGATGAGTTGGCACTGACTCCGCGCCCGCCGCGTGTGATTCTCGGGCTGTTTGGGATCGGTGCTCTATACCTGGCGATCACCCCGGCACTGGCGGGCCATGCGAGCATCGAGAGTCCAGTCGCCGTGTTCTTCCCGTCCGACGCTCTGCATGTGCTGGCGGGCAGCGTGTGGGTCGGAGGTATCGCCTGCCTGCTGCTCGCGCTGCCTGGTGCGACTCGCCAGCTCGAGGGCGGTGAGCGTAGCCGACTGCTGCTTGCGACGCTCGTGCGGTTCTCGCCGATCGCGTTGGGTGCGGTGGTCGTGATTGCCGTGACGGGTGTGATCCAGGCGTACATCGACGTGCGCAGCATTCACGGGCTGTTGCACACGACTTACGGTGCGCTAATCATCGTCAAGGTCGTGCTGCTGGCCTGCCTGATCGGGTTCGGCTTCATCAACCGCGAACGTGTCATCCCGGCACTTGAACGCTTGGTAGGCGACGGGCAGTCGCCCGGTGGGATCGGGGCGTTGGCTCGCCGCACGATGCGCGGCGAGTTCGCGCTGATGCTGTGCGTGTTCGGCGTGACTGCCGCGCTGATCAGCTATGCACCGCCGATCGACGCCGCGACGGGGCCGTTCTCAGTGAACACCTCGATCGGCTCGGCGGAGCTCGAGATGACCGTCGAACCCGCGAAGGTCGGGCTGAACACGATCCATCTCTACCTCATCAACGCCAAGACCGGCGCCCAGTTCACCGCGACCAAGGAACTCACAGCCACCGCCAAGCTGCCTTCTAAGGGGATCGGGCCGTTGGTACTCAAGCCGATCGTGGCGGGGCCGGGGCATTACGTCCTGAACTCGGCGGTGCTGAGCCCGGGTGGTACATGGGATATCGAAATCATCGACCGTATCTCCGAATTTGAACAGTTCAGTCGCACGGTGAAGGTGCCGATCGGATGAGCGCGCCGAATCGCAGGCATCTGAACATTGCGCTGATCGTCGGCGTCATGGTGTTTGTAGGCGTATCGTTCGCACACGTCCCGGGTTTGACGCTCGGGCTTGGCTACCTCGCCCCCGCCTTGTTCGTG
>JBAPMC010000138.1:0-1750 GCA_049278415.1 Solirubrobacteraceae bacterium | reverse complement strand
GGGCAAGCCCGCCATGTTCACCGTCACGGTAAAAATGTCGTTGAGATACATCTCGATGGGGTCGGCGCCCTTTTCGCCGATGCCGAACGCCGCCGACGGCGTCGCGGGCGTCCGGATCGCGTGCACGCCCTTGGCGAAGCACTCCTCGAAATCCCGTTTGATCAGGGTGCGAACCTTTTGCGCCCGCAAATAATACGCATCGTAGTAGCCCGCCGACAGCACGTAGGTTCCGATCATGACGCGGCGGCGGACCTCGGGACCAAAACCTTCGGCGCGGGTCTTCTCATACATCTCGGTGATGTTGCGGCCAGGCACCCGCAGGCCGTAGCGCACGCCGTCATAGCGCGCCAGATTCGACGAGGCTTCCGCCGGCGCCACGATATAATAGGCCGGCAGCGCGTATTTGGTGTGCGGCAATGACACATCGACCAGTTCCGCGCCCGCGGCCTTCAGCCAGTCGGCGCCCTGCTTCCACAGCCGTTCGATCTCCTCAGGCATGCCGTCGAGACGATACTCCCGGGGAATCCCGATATTCATGCCCTTGACGGATTTGCCGATCGCCGCCTCGTAATCCGGCACCGGACGGTCGACCGAGGTGGTGTCCTTGGCATCATGCCCGGCCATCGAGCGCATAAGGATCGCGCTGTCGCGCACGGTGCGCCCGAACGGTCCGGCCTGATCGAGCGAGGATGCGAAGGCGACGATGCCCCAGCGCGAGCAGCGGCCATAGGTCGGCTTGATGCCGACGATGCCGGCGAACGCCGCCGGCTGCCGGATCGAGCCGCCGGTGTCGGTTCCGGTTGCGCCCAGGCAAAGCCTCGCCGCCACCGCCGACGCCGAACCACCCGATGAGCCGCCGGGAACCAGTTGGGTATTAGATCCCTCACGCCGCCACGGATTGACCACCGGACCGAAACACGAGGTCTCGTTCGACGAGCCCATCGCGAACTCGTCATTGTTGAGCTTGCCCAGCATCACCGCGCCATCGCGCCACAGCTGCGCGGTCACGGTGGATTCGTAGGGCGGCACGAAATTGCCGAGGATTTTTGAGCAGGCGGTGGTGCGCACCCCCTTGGTGGCGAACAGATCCTTGATGGCGAGCGGGATGCCGCCGAGCGGTCCGCCCTCGCCGTTGGCAATCCGGGCATCCGCCGCCTGCGCCATCGCGCGCGCCTGATCCGGTGTCTCCAGCACAAAGGCGTTGAGCGCCCGCGCCGCTTCAACCGCGGCGATGTGGGCGTCGGTCAGTTCAACAGACGTGAAGGTTTTTTTCGCAAGGCCATCCCTGGCCTGCGCGAGCGTCATCGACGTGAGGTCCGTCATTTATTAACCGGGCTGCAGAAGAACGGCGACAGGGTCTTGTCATTTTCAGGCGCATCGCTCAAAGCCCTGCCCGCCGCCTCGATCTTGTCGAGCGCCGCGCCCACCGCCTTGTCGGGATCGGCAGCTTTGCCCTGACGCTGCATGGCGTCGAGATAGTCCATATAGGCCTGATAGGCCTTTTCATCGTCGCAGAGCAGGCACATCGGATTTCCCGTCGCAAAGAAAGAGTTTTGTTTGAGCATGATCCCCCGGTCGAGCCCGGGCATGCTTTTGCGGATCATGCTCTATTCGACGACTTTCGGGACCAGAAAGAAATGATCCTCGGTCGCCGGCGCGTTGGCAACCACCTCGTCCGCGATCTCGCCATCATTGACCACGTCGGGGCGCTTTTTCATCTCCATCGGCGTCACCGAGGTCATCGGCTCGA
>JBAPMC010000137.1:0-4968 GCA_049278415.1 Solirubrobacteraceae bacterium | reverse complement strand
AGCCACAGGAGCCCGAGGGCAAGGGCAACGACGAGTTCGACCCAGATGAGGATCCGCTGCTGCGCGACGCCATCTTGCTGGTGGCAGAAATGCAGACAGCTTCCACATCGATGTTGCAACGACGTCTGCGCCTGGGCTACACACGCGCTGGCAGACTGATCGACATGCTCGAGCGTCGTGGTGTGATCTCTGGCTATGAGGGGTCAAAGCCGCGACAGGTTTTGATTGGAGAGGGGGACGTGCAACGGGTGCTCGCAATGCTTGGTGAGCCTGGCGGCGCCGAGGCGGAGAGCGAGTCGGCGTCCTTTACGAGTTGAGCCTTGATGGTCGACCGTACCTAAATTGCCCTGCATGGGAGATCGCTGTGGCTGCTTACCGTTCGCAACCTCTCGTGCGAGTAACACTCTCGCGGGCGACAGTCAATAGCCTGTTGCGCTGAGATGGCAGAGATCGGAGCGACACTGCGGGAGACGCGTATGCGTGCCCGTATCGACGTCTCCGAGCTGGAGGCTCAGACGAAGATACGAGCCAAGTATCTGCGAGCGCTCGAGAACGAGGAGTGGGACCTGCTTCCCGGGCCGACATTCGTTCGCAGCTTTCTACGTACCTACGCTCAGGCTCTCGGTCTCGACGACAAGGCGCTCGTTGATGAATACCGCCGGCTGTACGAGCAGCCGAGCGAGCTGGAGCATCAACCGGTGATGAGCGCTCCCCGTCGGCCCAATCGACGCTCGAGCTCGAGCGGAGCTCGACCGTCGCGTGGATATGTGATCGCTATTGGTGTGTTCGGTGTGTTGATTGCTCTGCTGCTCGTGGGCCTGTTGTCGGGCAAAGGCGGTGGACCCTCCTCCACGCATGTGAGCACTACAAGCGCCCAACGAGCCCACAAACCCAAGCACAGCCCTTCGCATGTCGCTCATTCCACAGCCTCTCAGCGGTCTGGTGGCGCTGGGCGGGTGGCTCTCTCACTGCACCCGTCAGCGCCGATATACGTGTGCCTGATAGGCGACAATGGTCGTAAGGCGATCCCTGGGGTGATCATCCAGCCGCCCTACACGCCTGTGACATATCACGCGACGCACTTCACGATGACGCTGGGCAACGATGCGGTGACTATGTATGTAGACGGCAAGGCCTTGACAGTGCCGCCGTCGTCCCGGGCGATCGGCTATTCGATAACCAGCAACGGTCGTCACACGCTCACGGCAAGCCAGCTGCCCACCTGCAAATGAGTGACGCTGCCCGCGCAGGCATCTTGATCACGGGAACCGAGGTGTTGACGGGTCGCGTGCGTGACCGCAATGGCCCGTGGCTGTCTGATCGCCTGTTCGAGGTAGGTGTGGACCTGGCTCACATCACAATCGTGGGGGACCGGCCACAGGACATGCAGGCAGCGCTCGAGCTCATGGCGGGGGAGAGCCTCGACGTCGTGTTGACCAGCGGCGGCTTGGGGCCGACCGCGGATGATCTGACAGCAGAGGTGGTGGGTCGCTTCCAGGGTCGAGAGATGACCCTTGACGAGGAGCTCGAGGAGCGAATCGCAGAGATATTGCGTCCGCTCGTGGCGCGCTATCCGGACCTCGATCGCGAGGCGATCGCAGCCGGCAACAGCAAGCAGGCGACGATCCCCCGTGGAGCGACCGTGCTTGAGCCCGTCGGCACTGCGCCGGGGCTGGTTGTGCCTCCCGCCGATGGGAGGGATGGACCGACGATTGTGGTGTTGCCAGGTCCCCCGCGGGAGCTGCAGCCGATGTGGCAAAAGGCGGTCGCCACCGCAGCCTGGCGCTCGGCGACCCTCGGCGCGCGGGTGTACCGGCAGGAGATGCTGCGACTGTTCGGGATACCAGAGTCGGAGATAGCCGAGACACTCCGTCATGCCGAGCGCCAGGGCGTAGATCTGGCTTTGCTCGAGATCACTACGTGCTTGCGCGGGGGCGAGATAGAGATCGTCACGCGCTATGAGCCCGCTGCTCAGAGCGCATATGAGGCGTTTGCGCAAATCGTCGCCACCAGACATGCCGACACGCTCTACTCGGTGGATGGCACGACTGTTGACGATCAGGTGGCGGCTTTGCTCAGGGGCGAGGGGGCGGTGGAGACGCAGAGGATTGCGGTAGCCGAGTCGTGCACTGGAGGGCTGCTGCTGGCACGCTTGACCAACCCACCGGGCGCCTCGGCCTACGTGCTGGGAGGCATGGTGGCGTACTCCAACGATGTGAAGACCGCCCAGGTTGGCGTTGCGAGCGAGACGATCGAGCGCCACGGCGCTGTCTCCTCACAGGTTGCACGAGCGCTCGCCGACGGTGCACGGACGCGTCTGGGGGCGGATGTGGGGGTGGGGCTCACCGGGATCGCCGGCCCGAGCGGCGGCAGCGAGGAGAAGCCGGTGGGACTGGTGTGGACGTGCGTTGTGGACTCCGACGGCATGAGCTTGACGCGCTCGGTTGGTCTGCCGGGTGGGAGGATGGATGTGCGCGAGCGCGCGGTGACCGTCGCGATGCACCTGATTCGCCGTCTCTTGGCCGGTGAGGGAGACAGCGAGGCGGAGCACAGTATCCAGCCAGCCCCATCTGGGCACTAAAGACGGGCCGCCAGGGGACACGTATAGGCTGAGACGGTGGTGACGAGGGGTTCCACAGCACGTCTGTTTGTGGCAGTTGATCCGCCAGGGGAGGTATGCGAGCAGCTGGCCGAGTGGGGACGGAGCGTGGCGCGAGTAGGAAGGGATCGGGTACGTCCGAACGCGCCACTGCGCGTTCTCGACCCCGAGCTGTTGCACGTGACGCTGTGTTTCCTCGGCAATCGCCCGGTGGGGGAGATGGACGCGTTGGGAGCGCAGCTCCGCGAATGCGAAGGCGCAACTGGTGAGCTGTCCGTGGGAGCACCCCTATGGCTGCCTGCACGACGTCCGCGGGCGTTGGCGGTTGAGCTGCACGACGAGGGTGGCAAGCTTGCGCGCTTGCAAGCGGATGTGGTGGAAGCATTGGAAGCGGTGAGCGGTTGGCAGCCAAGCGGCGACACGCGCATCGGTGAGAGCACTGTCGCTCGGCGACATTTTCACCCGCACATCACAGTCGCACGGATGCGCCAGGGCGCGGCGCCCCACGAGCGCGTCCTGGCGCCCACGCCATCACTCTCGTTCATGCCCGGTGAGCTGGTGCTCTACCGCTCTTGGCTATCTGCGGATGGCGCTAGCTACGAAGCTGTTGCATCCCACCCGATCGGCTGAAGAGCGGCGCAAGACTCACACGAACAAGTGTTCGGATCTTTCCGTCCGAGGGCCCGTCTAACTTTGACTCTCCAACACCTACCGGAGGAGTAAGACGATGGCCGTGACCGACGAGGAGAAGGCTGCCAAGGCGCGCGACGCTGCGCTTCAAGGTGCGCTCGGCCAGATAGAGCGCGAGTTCGGCAAGGGCTCGGTCATGCGCATGGGCGACGAGGGCGCCCAGGTACGGTGTGACGCCATTCCCACAGGGGCGCTCTCACTCGATTTGGCGCTCGGCATCGGCGGCGTCCCGCGCGGACGCATCGTGGAGGTGTTCGGCCCGGAGTCCTCGGGCAAGACAACGTTGATCTACCACGTGCTCGCCGAGGCCCAGAAGCTCGGTGGAGTGTGTGCGTTCATCGACGCCGAGCACGCAATGGACCCGCTGTATGCGAAGGAGATCGGTGTCGACATCGACGAGCTGCTCGTCTCCCAGCCCGACTACGGTGAGCAGGCGCTTGAGATCGCCGACATGCTCGTGCGCTCCGGAGCTGTGGATGTGGTGGCGATCGACTCGGTTGCCGCGCTCACACCGCGTGTGGAGCTCGAGGGTCAGATGGGCGACCAGACCGTGGGATCACAGGCGCGGATGATGTCCCAGGCGATGCGCAAGCTGGCGGGCAATCTGAACCGCACCCAGACGCTCTGCATCTTGACGAACCAGATCCGCGAAAAGGTCGGTGTGATGTTCGGCTCACCCGAGACTCAGCCGGGCGGGCGGGCACTAAAGTTCTATGCCTCACAGCGCCTTGACATCCGCCGCATCGAGACGCTCAAGGACGGCACCGAGGCGGTCGGCAACCGCGTGCGCGTGAAGGTTGTCAAGAACAAGGTCGCAGCACCCTTCCGCCAGGCCGAGTTCGACATCGAGTTCGGCAAAGGGATCTCCACGTCGGGCTGCCTGGTGGATCTCGGAATCGAGCACAACATCGTGTCGAAGTCGGGCTCGTTCTTCTCCTACGGCAATGAGCGTCTCGGTCAGGGCCGCGCCAATGCGAAGGGCTATCTCGAGGAGAATCCAGCGATCGCCAAGGAGATCGAGCGCAAGATCTACGCTGCGCTCGGGATTGACCGCGAGAAAGTGACACCGATCGGCGGCGAGAGCGACACCCCGCTTGTCGTAGCCCCCGAGCCGGACAAGCAAGCTGCCTGATGACTGCTGGGGTAGCGTGATCCTGCGTCTTCACTCGATCACGTCGATTCGACATAGGACGGGGTAGGCGCTTCATGGCTACGCTTTGACCATGAAGCGCTACCACCTCACCACGTTCGGCTGTCAGATGAACGAGCACGACTCCGAGCGCATGAAGGGCATGCTCGAGTCGCTTGGCTACAACGAGGCAGCAGAGCGCGGCGAGGCAGACCTGATCCTATTCAACACGTGCTCAATCCGCGAGACCGCCGACAGCCGCTTCCTCGCACATCTTGGCGAGGCCAAGCGCCTCAAGCGTGAACAGCCCGAGCGCGTGGTTGGGGTGGGCGGTTGCTGGGCGCAGTCGGTGAAGGAGGAGGTGTTCGAACGCTTCCCCTTCGTGGATGTGGCGTTCGGTCCCGGACAGACGCACAAGCTCGCCGAGTTCCTCACGAGCGACTCGCTGACGGCGCAGGGCTTCTTCGAGTTCGAGGGCTTCACAGGCCATCTGCCGGCGCATCGCGCGCGCCCGTTTCAAGGCTGGATGCAGATCAGCGTGGGCTGCAAC
>JBAPMC010000136.1:0-5426 GCA_049278415.1 Solirubrobacteraceae bacterium | reverse complement strand
CTCATTCGCTCGTCTCCACTCATCGCTTTCCTCCTTCGCTCAGCGGCCTGATCAGCGCACAGCCCGTGTGCGCAGGGTGCTCGGTCTGCGCCGCCGCGGACGACGCGCGTTCGAGCAGCTGCGCGAGGTGCCCGCGCGCACGGTGAAGGCGTACGCGGAACGCCGCGCTCGAACAGCCGAGCGCGCTCGCGGCCTGCGCAGGAGAGAGCCCCTCCCATGCGACCAAGAGCAACGCCTCGCGCTCGCGCACCGTGAGCGCGAGCAGCGCATCTCGCAGCTGCGGCTCGACTTCCTCGCTCACCGGCCCCTCCTGCTCGAGAGGCGGAACGAGCGTGCGTGTGATCCGCGCACGGAGCGCCGCCGAGCGCAGGTATCCGCGGCGATGGTTGGCGAGGGTGCGGCGCGCCACCCCGTATAGCCAGGGCAACGGCTCCCCCGGCACGCTGTCCAGCGCGCGCCAAGCCACAAGGAACGTGTCGCTCACTACGTCCTCCACGATCGCTTGCGGAGCGCGACGCAGCACATAGGCGCGCACCTCCGGGTGGCAACGGTCGAATAGCGCTTCGAATCGCTCTCTTCTGTGCCTTTCAGGCGGCGTCATCATCTACCTATGTCCGGGTGGCCCGCGCACGTTACATCCGCCCGCACGGCTAGTACGGCTTGACTTGGCTGTGTAAGCGCATAGCCGACCGATGCAGCGCGGAGGAGATGTCCGGACAGAGCGCCTTTAAAAGGGACCTGTTTTTAATCGGGGCGAACGGTTCAGATCAGCTTTGTTATGCGGTTTTCAGAGAGCACGCGGTCTCTTTGCGGTCCGAAATCACGAGTGAGCCTGGGTGTGCGACGGCAGTTCAGATTGCGGTCTCAGTTGCGGTCCTCTGCGGTCCTCCTAAGAGCTCCAATCAAACCTGGGAGCACTTCGCACTCGCGACAGTAAGGAGACACTCAACTACCAGACTCTGATACGGCAGGCTCCGCATCGAGCGTGCCACTACCCCAGAGCGCCCGCAGAGCCTCCGGATGAGGCTTGGCCCGCAGGGCGCCCAGATCCCGCTGGGTAATCCCTAGCTGCTCGCGTGCGTAGTCGCCTGTAACGACGAGCTCAAGCGTTAGTGGGTTGATTTTGACGAGCCCGCCGTCGAGGGCGTCATGGTGGTTGGCGCAGAGCGGGAGGCCGTTGCGGGGATCGTTGGTGCCGCCCTTACTAAATGGGAGGAGATGCGCCGCCTTGATTAGCTGCGGGACCGCGACCGAGCACATGGCGCAGCGAGTCCCATAGCGCTTGAGCACGTCGAGCTTGAAGCGCTGCTGGTAGGGGCGAGCCTTCACGCTTACCTTCTTCCTGCCGTGGGCCTGCCTGAGCTCGAACGGGCCGTCATCGTTCGGGGGAGGCTGCGTGTCTGTCGACGCGAAGGTGATGAGGGCTTGCTGGGACTCGTCATCCCAATCCTCTACCCAGCCAAGACGCAAAAGCCGCATCCGGCCACTATCAGCCTCCGTGATCACAAAGAGCGGGAGCCGCAAGCGACCGGCATTCTTTAGTGCTTCAACCTCTGCGCGGTCCCGGCCCGCGGGTCGGCTTGTGCGCGGGTAGTGATAGAGCATCCCATCGTCGCTCAAGTCGTCCGGGTAATGCCGTCCGGTGTGCAGGACCGCGACCGCGACGCCTTTGCCGTTCGGACTCACGGACGAGGTCGCAACCTTATCTACCCAGATACCGCCAGCACCTCCGTAGATCCCAAGCTCCCTCAGTTCTCTTGGCGTAGCTACAGCTACCCCATCGGTTCCCGATATCGCCGCCCACAGTCGCTCTCGCCGGGCAAGCTCGAGGTTTCGCTCGTCATGCGGGCGGTCGCCATCAAGGATGATTCTTTGTGGGCCCTCCTCGACACGAGCTCCGGGGAGCGTCTGGAGCACTGCACCGATGAATGCACTGCGATGACCGACTGTCGGTACATCGATGCGCAGATCCCCGACGGCTAGCAGCGAGTCGAGTGCGTGCTGTACTGAGGCCACCGGCACCGGCGTGCCGGTCGGCGAGCGGCCCGTCGCGACGACAACGTCCTCACCCCGTAGCTCGACGATCTCATTGGGCCGGCCTGAGATTGTCTGTAGGCGCTGCCCAACTAGGGTCGCCAATAGCGTGCGCGCGTCACGCGTGCCAGTTGCCCCCGCCACGAGGATACCCTGCAACAGCATCCACACGTTGTAAACAGACAAAGGTCTGCTGCTAGCGGCCCCCGAGATGATCCCACCGTCGGGGTCCGCTCTCCGGCGAGATCCTCTACGTCAAGCGCAAGTCGTAATTCGCTCGCCCGAGTCAGCCATTAGTGAGAACGATCTCGTCCTTGTCGCCACGACGCCGCACGACTCAAGCGGTGCGCTTCGATAGCCACGTGAGGATCTACTGCTCCAGCCCCACGGCTTTGAGGGCTTGGGCGCGATCAAAGTACGCCCGGAAACGCCAGGTCCTGTCGCCGCGAAAGTCGAAGATGGCCGCGTACGGCTGATCCACCGGAGCGCCGCTGCCCTTGCCGCGTCCCTTGAGCCTACCCAGCAAAAGCACCCGCTCGCCGAGATCACGATATTCCTCAGCAACGCTTTGGAGCTCCTCCCAATTCTCGCGGGTATCCGCGGCGAACCTTTCGGCGCCCTCGCGTCCTCGGTAGCAGCCGCCTTCGTAGGCCTTCGTCAGGGCTGGCCACCACTCGAAGTCAGGGGTCGCGAGCTCGGCGAACACGGTATCGACGTCGCGCCGGTTGTAGGCTCCGTGAGTCGCTTGGCGATCTCCACGTTCTCCGCCGACATCGCCTACCCCCGCTCCTGCGCGAGGCGTTCGGCCAACTCGCGGGCGCGTGCTGCCAGGTGGATGACTCCCAGCTCGTCGTACTCGTTCGCGGCCTGCTCGAGCGACACAAGGGCTGCTTCGCGGTCATCCTCGAGTAGTCGCTGGCCGAGCAGCAGGTTGCAGCGGGCGGCCTCCAGTGGGCGGCCGAGGTTCTGCCAGGCTTCGTGGGCGCGCTCGAGCTCTCTCAGCGCACCCGGCAGGGGCCCGACGATGCCCGCGGCTTCGATCGCAGCCGCCTCGCCAGCGGGGTAGCGGACGCGGTCGGAGAGCTCAATCGCCTTCTGTGCGGCCTCGCTCGCCTTCTCATGCCGACCGGCGAAGGTGTGTAGGAGGGCTTGTGCGGAGGTGGCCTGGATCGATTGCGCGATCAGCCCAGCGCGCTCGCAGACGTCAAGCGCCTGCGAGAGCGCGGTCTCCGCGCCCACGAGCTCGCCCTGGTCGCGGAGTGTGTTCGAGAGCCCGTACAGCGCGTCAAAGCACACCTCCGACCAGCCGATCTGCTCCGCTAGCTCGAGGGCGCGTCTGTACGAGCTCTCGGACGCCTGCCACTCTCCGCTGCGCCACTGCAGTCGCCCGCGGAGAGCGTAAGGCAGGCAGAGCTTGCCGATCAGGCCCTCACGCTCGGACAGTTCCGCGCTGGCGTCACTCGAGCGCACCACCGTCTCCCAGTCGGCCGCATAGAGCGCCAACTGCGCGACGGCGGCGTGCAGCTCGACCTCGGCAGGCACGTCTCCGACCTGCCGCGCGAGTGCGAGCGCCTCGCGGTAGTAGTCGCCCGCGGCCGGATAGTCGCCGTCGGAGGCCTCGAGGTGATGGCCGAGTGCCATCAGCGCTAGGACCGTCTCATGCGCGTCGGACCCTCGCGCAAGCTCGACCGCGCGCTCCAGGTTCTCACGCGCCTTGGCAGTGTCTCCGATGCGCCCGAAGACGCGACCGAAGATGCCATGTGCTCGGCTCGCGGCGCGAACCTCGCCGAGGCGCTCGGCGAGCCGCAGCGCCTTCTCTGAAGCGTAGATCGCCAGCATGTTGTCGCCCGTCTGCATATACAGCCACGCGGCCTCCTCATACAGGCGCACGAGCGCGAGCGACGGCTCGCCGTCCTTGATCAGATTGATGCCTCGCTGGTGGTGCTCGATCGCCCTCTTACGCTCTCCCTTGTGGGCCAGCCCAGCGCCGATCTTTCGGTGTAGCTCGGCGACGTGCTCGAGATCCTCTCGTGCGCCGTGGTGGTCGAGCGCCCGTCCCCAAACCTCGATCGCAGCATCCACCCGACCGAGCCGCAGGGCGACATCGCCCTGCTTCTCCAGGAGGCGGGCGACCGCGTCGGCATCCTCGCCGGCCTGCTCGAGCGCAGCCTCGTAGTTGGAGAAGGCGTCCGCGTTGGAGTAGAAGGCGGTTGCCGCGTCGCCAGCGGCCTCCAGGTAGGAGAGCGCCTTTGCGCGGTAGGGCGCCATCTCGGCGGCTGCCAGGCCGAGCTCACCCCCGAGCTCTGCCGCTTTGCCGTAATGCTCGGCGAGCAGCGCAACGACCTCCTCGACACGCTCCCCGGCGCCGTCCTCGATAAAACAGGCCACCTCGAAATGCTTCTGCGCTCGCACGGCCTTCGGGAGCATCTCGTACGCCGCATCGCGGATCAGCGCGTGCTTGAACGCGAGCTCGGGCTCGCCGGCAAGCGCTGTGCCCTCGCCGGCGACGATGATGTCCTTGTCTCGCAGTGCCCTAAGAGCCTCCGCCAGATCACCCCCCTCAGCTTCCGCGACAGAGGTCAGACCGTCCTCCCAGAATGTCCGCCCGATCACCGCCGCGTGCGCGAGCAGGCGCCGCTGAAAGGGCTCCAGCGAGTCCAGGCGGGCCGCGAGCAGAGCCTGCACCGTGACTGGAAGCTCGGCGGCGCTCGCACCCTCCTCCTCGGAAAGGCGGCGCACCATCTCCTCAGCGAACAAAGGGTTTCCCTCCGCACGGGCAGCCACCGCAGCGATCACGCCGTCGCTGGGACCGGCGGCACGCATCAGCGAGGAGATCAGCTCACGCGTCTCGCTCTCGCCGAGCGGCTCCAGGAAGATGGTCGTGGAATCGCGCCGCACGCCCCCCCACCCGGCACGGCGCTCCAGTAGCTCTTCCCTGGCCAGACAGATCTGAAGCACCGGTGCCCGCACCCATTGCACCAGATGCTCGATCAGATCGAGCATCCCCTCATCCGCCCAATGGATGTCCTCCCACACGAGCACTAGCGGCCCATCACGCGCGAGGCCCTCCACACACGAGCGCACGGCCGCGAAGAAAACTTCGCGCGCCTGCTGGGCATCCTCCCGCTCGGCGACCACGGGTTCATCCGGTCTCTCGATCCCGAGCAGGCGACCGACCACGGCCGCCTTTGACGCTGCGGACCGGCTGTCTGACCCTGAGCCATCGAGCAGCTCACCGATGCGGGTGGACAGCTTCTGCCACGCAGCTGCAGGAGGATCGCCGTCGACGATCGCGCACTCGGTGCGAATGACCTCGCCGAGTGGCCAGTAGACGATGCTCGACCCATACGGCAGGCAACGGCCGTGGCGCACTAGCGGCCGGGCCTCCCCAC
>JBAPMC010000135.1:0-3622 GCA_049278415.1 Solirubrobacteraceae bacterium | reverse complement strand
CGGTGTTCCGCGCTTGGCCTGCGGCACGGCGACTGAGCCGACCATGCCGATGAAGTCGGGGGTCTTGGCGACGATCGCGCGGGTGCGCTCCACGCGGAAGACGACCTCGTCGCCCTCGTGCAGCTCCAGTGCCTCACGCACCGCCTTGGGGATCGTGACCTGCCCCTTGGATGTCAAACGCGCCGAGGAATCCATACACCATTCTCCTTACCTGTGATTAGAAGTAAGGATACCAGTGGGGCGGGATGGATCGCCGGCGGCTATGCCTCGGCCCACTCGGGGGGAGGCCCACCGGGGGTCCATGTCTTGGTAACGCCGCCGCCCTGCTGGCGCAGGACTTGGGCGTAGTCGGCGAGCTGGTTCTGGAAGGCGAGCTCTTCGCGGGGGTCTTGACCTGAGTCGTCGAGTTCCGCTCGCCATACCGCCAGCGCGCACAGTGTCTCGGTCTGCGATTCGTCCTTCCACCACTCTTCCTTGAGCTTCTCGAGCTGGGTTGGGTAGCGGCCGTGCAGTGCGACTATTGCGCCCCACATCTGCTTGCTCCAGTCGGGGTCGCCGCCGTAGGGCTGGAGCCACGGCGCGCGGTCGCTGCCCTTGGTCCCGACGAGCACGTGCGCGGGCCTGAGTGGGCGGACCTTGCCGTCGTTGGCGGCTTGGGCCACACCGCCGGTGACGAGTTGCGCTGCGAGCGTGGAGGGCGGCGTGTCTGCTGCGGCGGCAAGCTCGCGTAGCTGGAGGTCTACGGGGTCGGCTAGGACTATTTGTCGTCGTTGGCTCATCGTGTTCGCTCCTGTGCTGGTGGTTGGATGATGCGGCTGATCGCGCGTGCGATCCCTGGTATGCGGCTGGTGCGGCTGGGCGCGCTCGGGTGATGGGGAAAGCGCGGCCCGTAGTCACGGTCGGGTAGCTCGGGGTGGGCGAGCGATGGGGTCTGCGCGTGACTGCGACTCATGTTCTGAGCGAGCCGCTTGATCCGGTCGCTGTCGTGCCCTTCGACGCCGAGGTCCTCGCGGGAGACGAACCAGCTGGTGCCCTGGCGGGCGCGAGACGCCTCGACATAGGCAGGCTCCTTGCTGGTCTGCCAGCCGCCGGTGACGACCAACGTGCGGGTGACGGTCGCACCCTGCGCGCGGTGAATGTGCTGCGCGTAACCCAACCGGAGGCGACCGAGATCCTCGCCTGAGAGTGTGCGCTTGCGGGCGGTGACGTCGAACTCGATCAACACCTCGCCTGCGGGAGTGATGTCGAGGACTTCGCCGAGGCTGCCGTTCTCGATCCGCTGCTCGCCGAGCTGGTGGTGCTGGTCGACCATCGCCACTCGGTCGCCTTGGCGGATGCCGTAGTGGACACCGGGCACCTGCACTTCGAGCTCGCCGAGTTCCCCGCGCTCTGCGCGGAAGTGCTGCGCGCGAGCGTTGAGGCGATTGATCTCGTGGTTTGAGGCGTCTGAGATCAGCGCGACCTCGCTGGGGTCAAGCGTCTCGGTGAGCGCCGCCCACTTCTGTGCGGCGTGCTCGACGGCCTCCTCGCGAGTGTCGGCCATGTGCAGTTGACCGCTGGCGTGATAGTGGGCCATCGCCCTGTCGGATCTGCCAGCGCGCAGGTCTGCCCAGGCGCGTTGTTCATCAGGGTCGAGGGTGCGGCGAATATTCGATAGCTCAGCGCTCGGTGCGATCAGGGCGAGACGGTCGAACATGCCGCCGGCGCCGATCGAGGGGAGCTGTGCGCCGTCGCCGATCGCTACGAGCTTTGACCCGGTGCGCTCCACTATTTCGGTGAGCCGCTCGAGCCTGCTCGTGTCGGCCATCCCGGCCTCGTCGAAGTAGATCGTCGTGTGCTCGTCGACGTGGAGCTGGCCGCGCTCCACGCGGGCGACGAGCGCGTCCAACGTCAGCGTTCGATCTGCCAGGGCTGGACTGTCTTGTCCGAGGCGCTGTGCGGTTGATCCCGAGACCGCGATCCCGAATGTGTCGTGGCCGCTGTACTGCTCGGCGCGGGCGGCGGCGTCGATCACGACGCCCTTGCCGGTCCCGGCTGGACCGACGAGGATCGCACCGCGCTCGGGGCCGGTGATGACCTCCAGGGCCTTGGCCTGCTCGTCTGAGAGGCGCCCACTGATTCGCTCGGCGACCTGATCGCCGGCGACCATGCGGGCCTGCTGGCCGACGTCTCGACCAGCGGCATCGGCGAGAGTGGTGAACCGGCGCTCGATGGCTTGCTCGCGGGCGCGCACGGCGAGCGTCGTCATCAGTCCGCCCTCGAGGGGAAGCACGCGGCGCTCGGCGATCATCGCGCGGGAGAAGCTGAGCGCTTCGCGTGGTGAGAGCTCACCGACGGACTGCTCGAGCAGCACGGCGCGGAACTCGCCGGGCTGGAAGGTTGCGGCGCGCTCGGTCAGGCGCTCCTCGACGCGATCCGCAAGCGCCCGCTCGGGCTGGGGCACCTCAGCCGCACCCGGCCGCGTGCGCTGGTCTGGGACGAACTCAAACCGCGCGGCCGTCTCGTTCCAAACGACCTGCAGGTCGGCCCTGGTGACGAGCATCTTCGCCTGGCGGTTCTCGAGCTTGAGTGCTCGCAGCTCCCCACGCTCGGGCGCGCGGCCCCACTGCGCACGGAAGCGCTCAGCGGCCCTGGCTACCTCGCGGCTTCGCTGTGAAAAGGCGTCCAAGAGGCCGCGCGGCACCCCCGCGATCTCGAAGTAGCGCCCATGTTTGCCGGTTCCCCGCTCGATCGCATAACCCCGCTGCTGAAGTTGGTGTGCGAGCGCCGAGCGATAGTAGGCGCCGACCTCCCTCGCTGAGCGGAAGATCGGCCGGGAGGCAACAGCAACGATCTGCCCGTCCTCACGAATCGCGTTCGTGAGGACGACATGACTGTGCAGCTGCGGGTCGGGCGCGTCGCCTTCAAGGACACCCCTGGCGGTCGTGTGCCGGTACTCGGCGGCCACCACCTCACGGGCGCGCTCCTCAATGACCTGGCCTTTGTAACGACGGCGCACGGTCGGCACCGTCTCTGAGAGATGCGCCATCGCCTCACTCACGGCAGCGGCGTGTGCGGCCTCCATCTCACGACGCTGGGACTCATCGCCGAGCGCCCAGATCACAGACACCGACTTCGGCGCGCTGAACGTCAGGTCGATCCCGCCGCCGCGTCCTCCATCGGCGCCTGCCCGGCGAAGCCATTTGCCGCTCCGAGGGTGGCGGCCTTCCATCAGTGCGATGAACTCGGGGCCCTCGACGGTGGCGCCCTCGATCCCGAGCCGCGCGAGCGTGTCCGGGGAGGCAAGCCACTTGCCGGGGGCTTGGGTGGGCTCCCCGTCGGGGCTCAGGTAGTAGTCGCCGCGCTCTGGCTCCACGGTCTTTGACTCCAGGTAGCGCGCGTACCCGCCGCCCTTGGCGGCACCGATGCTGGCTGCGGTCATCACACCCCCTACAGACCACGAGTGCTCCAGAGCGGCCAATGAATTGCACAGCGCGTACACAGTGCTCGCACGGGTGATGCTTCTATGTTTGTCAAGTTTCGCTATTTGCGAGATTTGGGTGGGTGGCGTTGAGGAGGCGGTAGAGGTGTCTGGCGGTGTAGCGCTTGAGGCAGCGCTTGATTTCTCGGGTGCTGCGTCCTT
>JBAPMC010000134.1:0-12211 GCA_049278415.1 Solirubrobacteraceae bacterium | reverse complement strand
CAGGTCCCTCGAGCGCGCGCAGATCGACTCGAGCGGCGAGCGCGCGCGCTAGCGGGGCGTGCTCGGCGGAGATGAGCACCCAGTGCTCCTTGCGCCGGTCGCGGCGTAGCTCCACGTCGTAGGTCATCGCGCCGGGGCGGGTGGCGGGGCGCTGGGACACCTCGGTCAGCGCATGGGCCGCGTCTTCGCTCAGGCGCAGGCGTCCTGCGCTGGCAGGCAGCATGTCCACGAGTCGGGCCGCCTGCTCATCGAGTGGCATCAGGGCACGGCCGATCGTGGGCAGCTCTTGAGCGTCGGGGTGCTCGAGCAGCGCCGCCACGATCTCGGGGGCGCGGTCAGTTGCGAACGTGAGCCACCAGCTCTCGTTGGGTCGCGCTACGTCGAGCACGCACTCGTCGTGACTGCGTCGTGCGCGCTGGCGAGCGAGCGCGCGAGCGAGCGACTCGCCTACGAGCGGCGGTTTTGGCAGGCTCGCGAGCAGCATCGAGACGGCCGCTGCGCGCTCAGGGTCAAGCGGCACGATCCAGGCCCGCTCAGCGGGATCCCAGCGACGGCCTGGGATCGCGCGCAACAGACGCCGCAGAACGTCGTCGTAGGGGAAGCGAAGTACCGCCTCGCCCTGGGAGAGCGAGGCTTGGAGGAGGCCATCCATGACCTATGGACGATAGGCCGCCGCGGGGATGGCTGCCGACCCCAAGCCTTCTAGGCCAGGATGTTCACGGCTCGCGAGACAATCAAGCCGATCGTCACGAGCGACACGAGCGCTTGGACGCCCATCGTCATCTTCGCGGTGGCGGTCAGCGGCATCGTGTCTGTTGGCGAGAAGGCGGTGGCATTGGTGAGCGACACATACAGATAGTCGATGAACTTCGGCCGCCAGTCGCGTGGCTCGACGCGATCGTCGGACATCTGTGGGAACAGGAAGTCGGGGGCGCGGTCCTCTCCTGCTGCGCGCTTGCCGGGACCGCCGCGATCCATCTCCCAGTACCACAGCCCGAAGATCAGGAAGTTGGTGAGCCAGATCAGCACGCCCGAGACGATCAGCTCGCGTCCGCTCGAGACTTTCCCCTGCAGCAGTATGTGGGTGAGCGCGCCGAGCGAATAGATGTTGGCGGCGGTTACGAACGCCGTCAGTCCCAGTGCAACACGGCGACGCCGTGGGTGCTCGTGCTCGAGCTGGCGTGGGGTTGCCATGAACATGCCGAGCAGCAGCGCCGCCTCGAGCCCGGGTACCAGCCACACGGGCCCGGCCACAAGTCGCTTGGGCAGCGTGACCTGCAAGAGGATTGCGGCAAGGATTGTGGCCTGTGCCGGCCAGAATGGCTCGCTCTCTGGAGGCGGTGGGTAGGGACGACCGGACTGGGACGATTCCTGCGCCACGGCCAAGAGAGTATGAGCCAGATCGGCGTTGAAGGACCGCTTGCTCCGGGCGTCCGCGCTAGCCTGATCGGTAGTGGGAATCGAGAGTCCTGTTCACCTGCTGTTTCTGGGGGCCGTCGCCCTGATGGTGCTTGGGCCCAAGCGCCTGCCCGAGATGGCACGGGCGCTTGGCAAGGGCATGCGCGAGTTCCGCGAGTCGATGAATTTCGATGAGCACGATCACGACACGCCTGCAGAGGGCGATCGCCGCGACCCTTGAGATCCGGCTCAGCGGGTACCGTGCTGCGGTGCGCTTGATCGTCGCTCGCTGTGAGGTCTCCTATATAGGCCGCACCACCACCGTCCTGCCGGAGGCGGTGCGCTTGTTGATGTGCAAGGGCGATGGCACGTTCATGGTGTGGGCCGATGGGGGCTCGCCGAACGTCAAGCCGCTCAATTGGATGATCCCGCCGACGGTGCTCACCGAGGAGCGTGATCAGAATGGCGTGCTCATCAGCCTGGTGGTACGCAAGCAGCGCGACGACGAGCGGCTTGAGATCGCCGTCGCCGAGGTGCTGGCAGACGTCGATCACGAGCTCGACGTTCTTGTGTCGCTTGAGAAGGAGGGGCTCGAGCGCGAACTTCAGGAACTGCTCGCCGATGCTCCACAGTGGTGCGGCGAGGGCTTTCGGCTCGTGCGCCGCGAGTGGCCCACCGACATCGGGCCGGTCGACCTGATGTGTCGCGACACCGAGGATGAATGGATCGCGGTGGAGATCAAGCGCATCGCCACGATGGAGGCGGTTGAGCAGCTCACCCGCTACCTGGAGCGCATCCGCCTGGACCCCGCGATGGCTGCCTGCCGTGGTGTGCTCGTGGCAAAGTGGATCAAGCCACAGGCGCGTGTGCTCGCAGGGGCACGAGGCATCGACTGCGTGGAGATCGACGTGGAAGTGCTGCGTGGCAATCGAGAGCCGGAGCTGCGGCTGTTTGCCGCATAGCGTCCCAGCCGGATACTCTGCAGCCGATGAGCGATACCGCGGCAGTGCAAGAGCCACCCGTGCTCACCGAGCGCCGCGATGGCGTGCTGCTGATCACGCTCAACCGTCCCGCGGCTCGCAACGCCGTCAACCTGCCACTCGCGCAGGGAATAGCCGACGCCCTTGACGAGCTGGACCGCGAGGACTTGCTCAGCGTCGGCGTGCTCACCGGCGCCGGCAAGGGCTTCTGTGCGGGCATGGACCTGAAGGCGTTCGTCAGCGGTGAGCGCCCATGGGTAGGAGACCGCGGCTTTGCCGGGATCGTGCGGCGTGGTCCGGTCAAGCCGCTGATCGCCGCAATCGAGGGATTCGCGGTTGCGGGTGGGCTCGAGGTGGCGCTTGCATGCGACCTGATCGTCGCCGCACGCGGCGCCAAGCTCGGCATTCCCGAGGTCAAGCGCTCGCTCGTGGCCGCCGGTGGCGCGCTGATGCGCTTGCCGCGATCTCTGCCCTACAACGTGGCGATGGAGCTGGCGCTCACCGGCCAGCCGATCACCGCTGAGCGTGCTTGCGAGCTGGGGCTTGTCAACCGTCTTGCCGAGCCCGGCGCCGCGGTGGGGGAGGCGTTGCGACTGGCTGAGGAGATCGCCGCCAACGCTCCGCTCGCCCTGGCTGCGTCCAAGCGCATTCTGCAAGAGCAGTGGGACTGGTCCGCCGCGGAGATGTGGGATGCGCAGAGCGCCATCTCAGACCCGGTTTTTACCTCTGAGGATGCTCGCGAGGGCGCTACTGCGTTTGCCGAGAAGCGTCCGCCCGTTTGGCGCGGCAAGTAGCAGCGCGAGCGCCGCTCAGCCGAGCAGGCTCAGCCGCGAGCTTTGCGCTTGCGCCGCCGCTGGCGCCAGATCATCATGAATCGGCGCCACATCTAGCGCTCACCCGGCGTCTTTTTGGGGTATTGCGACACGGGCATGCCGAGGTCTAGGGCGGTAGTCACGATCCGGCTCTGCTCTTTGATGTGCGCCGCCGGATAGCCCTCGCCTGGACTTGCACGCTCGGGACGCCCGACGTATCCGAAGTGCATCCGGTCGGGCATGATCTGCATCAGGCGCGGGAACATGTGTGCGCGCGCGCCAACATTGCGCGGCTCCTCCTGTACCCACACCACCTCGTTGAGCTTCGGGTAGCGGCCCATCAGGTCCTTGATGCTCCGCTCGGGGAACGGATACAAAAGCTCCACGCGACCGACAGCCACCTGGTCGTTTCCTTGACGGGCGGAGTGGCCGACGAGGTCGTAGTAGATCTTGCCGGTGCACAGCACCAATCGCGTAACTGCCTCATCGATCACGCCCGGCTCGGCGAGCACCGGCTGGAAGCGCGAGCTCTCAGCCAGATCCTCCACGGAGTTGGTTGCCTGGGGGAGTCGCAGCAGCGACTTCGGCGTCATGATCACGAGCGGACGCTGCTTGGCTATCAGCGCCTGGCGACGCAGCAGGTGGAAGTACTGGGCGGGCGTGGTGAGGTTCGCTACGCGCATGTTGCCCTCCGCTGCAAGCGCCAGGAAGCGCTCCAGCCGGGCGGAGGAGTGCTCGGGCCCCGAGCCCTCGTAGCCATGGGGGAGCAAAAGCGTCAAGCGTGAGGTCTGGCCCCACTTGGCAAGGCCGGAGGCGATGAACTGGTCGACGATCACTTGTGCCGAGTTGACGAAGTCACCGAACTGGGCCTCCCACAGCACGAGCGTCTCTGGAGCCTCCTGGCTGTACCCGTACTCAAAGCCCATGCAGGCGAGCTCTGAGAGCGGGCTGTTGTGCAGCTCCATCGGAGCGAGCGCCTCAGGCAGGTTCTGGATCGGGCAGAACGCCTGACCGGTCTTCGCGTCATGGAGCACCAGGTGGCGCTGGCTGAACGTGCCGCGCTCTGTGTCCTGGCCGGTGAGCCTCACCGGCGTGCCCTCGGTCAAGAGCGACGCGAACGCAAGCGCCTCGGCATGAGCCCAATCGATGCGCGCCTCGCTCATATCCTCGCCGAGCGCCTCGCGGCGACGCTCGAGCTGCTTGACGAGCTTGGGGTGAACGGTGAACCCGTCCGGTGTGCGCAGCAGCTCCAGTCCGAGCTCGCGCACCCGCGCTGCAGGCACCGCGGTATCGACGTCTGGGCTGGGTGTGCGGTCGAGCTGGTACTCGCCAGTACTCTGCTCCACCGTGCCATGCTCGGCGGCTGCTGCGATCCTCGCCTTCAGTCGCTGGTGCAGGATCGTCAGGTTGTCCCACACCTCCTGGCCGGTCCGCTCCACATCCTCGCGGCTGACCACACCGTCGGCCACCAGCTGCTCCGCCCACAGTTCGTATACGCGCTTCTTGGTCTTGATCTTCGCGTACATCTCCGGCTGGGTGTAGGCGGGCTCGTCCGACTCGTTGTGGCCGAAGCGGCGATAGCCGATCAGGTCGATCAAGACGTCGTGGCCGAACTCCTGACGGAACGCCACCCCCAGCCGCACGGCGCTCATGCAGGCCGGTACGTCGTCGGCGTTGACGTGGATGATCGGCACGTCAAAGCCCTTTGCCAGATCGGAGGCCCAGCGCGTGGAACGCGCATCGTCGGGATCTGTGGTGAAGCCGATCTGGTTGTTCATCATCAGGTGCACCGTGCCGCCCACCTGGTAGCCGTCGAGCGCCTGCAGGTTGAGCGTCTCCGCCACCACACCCTGCGCTGGGAACGAGGCGTCGCCATGGATCACGATCGGCACCGCTGCATTGGTGTCCTGGTGTGCGCGCGGACCGTTGCGCAAGGTCTGAGCGGCGCGCGTTGCGCCCTCCACCACTGGTGATACGTACTCGAGGTGGCTAGGATTTGACTCGAGGTTCACCCTGATCGTGCCCCCGTCGGGCAGCTCGTAGGAGCCCTGCGTGCCGTGGTGGTACTTGACGTCGCCGGTGCCTCCTTGCGGGATCGTCGTCACCGCCTCGAGTGTGGAGGCGCCCTCGAACTCGGCGAAGATCGTGTCGTAGGAGCGTCCGAGGTTGTGCGCAAGCACGTTCAGGCGTCCACGGTGGGCCATCCCGACCACAACCTCTTGGCCGCCGTTGGCGGCGGCGAGCTGGATCAGCTCGTCGAGCATCGGCACGGTCATGTCGAGACCCTCGATCGAGAACTGGTGCTGGCCGAGATAGGCCTTGTGCATGAAGCGCTCCAGCGCATCCACCTCCACGAGGCGCTTGAGCAGCGCCTTGCGCTGCTCGGCGGCCAGCGGCTGCCTGAACGCCCCCGACTCGATCTGCTCACGCAGCCAAACGCGCTGGCGGTGTGAGGAGATGTGCTCGATCTCATAGGCAATCGTTCCGCAGTAGGTCTGGCGCAGGTGGGGGAGCGCCTCGGCAAGCGTCTCGCCCGGCACGTACATGCGCAGGATGCGAGCCGGGATCTGCGCCATCACCTGCGGGGTCAGACCGGCTGCCTCCGGATCAAGCTGTGGCTCGCCCTCGGGCTCTGAGCCAAGCGGGTCCAGGCGCGCGGCAAGATGCCCATGGCTGCGGAAGCGGTGCACGAGTGTGCTCGCCGCCTGCACCGCCTGCAGCATCTGCTCGTCGGGCGCCGCCGCTTGTGTAGGGGCAGCGGTTAGAGCCGGCGCGCTCGGCGTGGGAGCGGTGGGTAGGGGTCCCAGCTCAACGCCCAGTGAGGCGAACACGTTCTCGTAGAAGTCGTGCTCGCCCTGCAAGCGTCCCTCCACGAGCCCGAGGAAGCGTCCGGACTCCGCTCCCTGGATCACGCGATGGTCATATGTCGAGGTCATCGTCATGACCTTCTCCGCGCCGATCTGCTCCCCGATGCCTGCGAGGCCCACGGGATAGGCGATCGAGCCGGTGGCCACGATCGTGCCCTGGCCGCCCATCAGTCGCGGCACCGACGCGATGGTGCCGAGTCCCCCGGGGTTGGTAAGCGTGAGGTTTGCCCCAACTAGGTCGTCCGCCGTAAGCGTGTTCGTGCGCGCCTTCTCCACCAGCGCGTCATATGCAGCCACGAAGGCCTCGAAGGACAGCTCTCCGGCGGTGCGGATGACGGGCACCATCAGTGTGCGCGAGCCGTCCTTCTTCTCCACGTCGACTGCGAGCCCGAGGTTCACCTGGCCGTCGTCCACGCGATATGGCTTGCCGTCGATCTCGGCGAAGTGGTGGGCCATAGTGGGCATCTCACTGGCGGCCTGTGCGATCGCATAGGCGATCAGGTGGGTGAAGGACACCCGGCGCCCCGCTGCCTTCAGCTCACGCCGGCGTCCGTCGAGCACGGTCACCGTCAGCGTGCGGAAGCTCGTGGCGGTTGGGATCGAGCGCGACTCCTCCATGTAGCGGGCCAGCATCGCCGCGCCGCCCTTCAGCAGCTGCCGCTCGCCCGCCGGCTCGCCTGCGGTGGCTGTCGAGCCGTTCGTGGGCGCCTGAGCAGTACCGGCGCCTCCATTGGTGGCCGCCCCGAGCACGTCCGCCTTGGTGATCCGTCCCTGAGGGCCGCTGCCGGACACCCCAGCGAGGTTCACGCCCTCTGCTTCGGCGACTCGCGCAGCGACCGGGGACACACGGGTCCCATCGGGAAGCTGGCCCTTGCCATCGCTTGGTGGCTGTCCATCGGCCGCTTGCTCAGCAGTTGCTTGGGCGGCGCCTGAAGTGTCTGAGGCGCTCGAGCCATTGCCGTCCTCGCTCGGCGCTCCGTCACCTATAGCCAGCCGAGCTATCACCTGCCCGACGCCAACCGTCTCGCCCTCCTCGGCCAGAATCTCTGTGACCGTCCCGCTTGCGGGTGAGGGCAGCTCCACGTCCACCTTGTCGGTGGAGATCTCTACGATCGTGTCGTCGACCTTGATGAAGTCGCCGACCTTGACATGCCATTCGAGGATTGTTCCCTCGGTGACCGACTCGCCGGCTGCAGGGGTCACGACGTCGATCGTCTCATTGATCGTCGTGCCGGTGGGCATCCAGCCCCACTCTAGCGCGCTCGGCCGGCGGAACTGAGTTCGGTCACCGCTCGGGCGGCCTCTTCACGTTGCTTGGCGGTTAGCGTCGTGTTGCGTGTTCGTTTGAGCCCTCTCGGTACGCACGAACTCCAAGCTGCCAAAGAACGGTCCAATGCCGCCCAGCACCGCCACAGCCACCGCCAGGCGCAAGGGCACGATCCTCCTACGTGCCGCGGCGATGCAGGCGAGTGACATCCCGATCCAAAGAATCCCGTGTGTCCATCCCAGCACCAACGTCACCGGCTGAGGTTTGCCGAGCGCGAATGCGCAGATCAGCAGCGATGTGTACACGCACGAGTGAAAGAAGGATGTCCACTTCAGCGGGGTGAACGCCCACGACGCTCGAGTCGCGGAAGGTGTCTCAGCTAGATCGGAGACACTCGCTGGGCGTCTCACTCCGAGAGCCAACGAGCCATCCTGCGCAGGCTCTCCTCGGCCTCCTGCGGCCACTGGTCGATCTCGCTTGGCCACCATGCGTATTCGTCGTGCTCGTGATCGGGGGTGACCTCGGCGCCCTCAGCCAACCAGGCCTGTCCTACGAACATCACGAGCCGTTGAGGCAGCTTCACGAGCGCCTCGCCGCGCACGCGCTCGGGCGAGACCGACCACTCCTCGTGCAGCTCCCTGACGAGCGTGTCTGCGGGGCTCTCCCCGAGATCCACAGCGCCGCCGGCCCCGAGGGCCCAGCGTCCGGCCCATGAGGACAGCCACGCCGCGCGCCGGCCTGCAAGCCAACGTCCGTCCGCTGCACGTGTGACGCACAGCGCCGCCACGCTCCACGACGCGTCCCCTGTCACCAGTCGTAGCGCCCAGCGCAACGGTTGCAGCTCGAGCTCCAGGCCCTTTGGGCCGTCCTTGAAGTCCACCAATCTCCCTGCGAGTCCGTCGTGACTGGGCGAGCCGCGCTCGCGCAACCCGGCGATCTCGGCATCCGCCGCCTCGGTGTGCTCCGTGGACGGCTCGAAGTGATCCGCTCGCCAGCGCGTGGTGACCTGGCTCAGGTCCCATGGCCCACGCGCCAGTATCTCCGGCATTTCGTTCGTAGTCGGCTCGGCTCTGGTCGCCATACCCCTACAAGGCTAGTCCTCCGAGAGGCCGCAATGGGTAAAGATGTCGCGCTGAGGCCTAGATGCGCCCGGCGCTCGATCGCCTCAGCGCAATCTCCCGGAGGGCGCTGCTTGGAGGGGCGTATACGCGCAGCGCTCCTCTCCCTACACTCGCTCTCACCGTGACTGGCCGTCGACGCAAGCATTGGGGTTGGGGATTTGAGGACGAGCAGCCCTCCCCCGCTGAGGTTCGCGCCGCAGCCGGCGGCTTGGCGGCTCATCTGGGTTTCCCTGCGGTTGAGGTCGAGCAGCCGGTGAGCCTGGATGCTGTGGTGCTGCCACCTGCCCGTGTTCTTCCTCCCTCCACGCTCGCTGCGATCTGCTCCACCGACACGCACGCACGCGCGTCACACGCACTCGGCAAGTCCTACGTGGATGTTGTGCGCGGCTTCCGCGGCCGCTTTCCCCACGCTCCCGATTTCATCGCGCATCCGCATGAGGAGTCCGATGTTGAGCGTCTGCTCGAATGGTGCTCCGCCGAGCGGGTCGCCGCGATTCCCTATGGCGGCGGCACGAGCGTTGTAGGTGGTGTGGAGGCGCGGGTGGACTCCTCTTATAACGGCGCGATCACGATCGATCTCGGCGCGCTGCGCAGCGTGCTCGAGGTCGATCTCCTCTCGCGTGCAGCGCTGATCCAGGGTGGCGCTACCGGCCCCGACCTGGAGGCCCAGCTCTCCGGGCACGGCCTCACGCTACGCCACTTTCCGCAGTCGTTTGAGCTCTCAACGCTCGGGGGTTGGATCGCCACGCGCGCAGCTGGGCACTTCGCAACCGTGTGGACCCACATCGAGGACTTCGTCGAGTCCGTCCGCGCGCTGACGCCGTCGGGCACGTGGACCTCGCAACGCCTGCCCGGCTCAGGGGCCGGCCCGAGCCCCGACCGGATGCTGGTCGGCTCGGAGGGGACGCTTGGGGTGATCACCGAGGCATGGGTGCGCGTCCAGCCGCGTCCCACTCACCGTGCGTCGGCAGGAGTGCGCTTCTCCACATTCGCCTCCGGCGTGGAGTGCGTGCGCGCTCTCTCCCAATCGGGCCTTCATCCGAGCAACTGCCGGCTGATCGACCCAGTCGAGGCGCGTTTGACGATGTCCGGCGACGGCACGTTCGCCTTGCTTGTGCTCGGCTTCGAGTCCTCCGATCACCCGGTGGACTCGCTGATGGACCGTGCCCTTGCGATCTGCGCCGAGCACGGCGGCGACATAGGCGAGCGGCGCAGCTCCTCCGGCGGTAGCAATGGCCCGGGCGGCGGGCAGGAGTCGGGCGCTCGTGAGGGCAGTGGTGTGGGGGCGTGGCGCGAAGCCTTCTTGCGCGCCCCCTACGTACGCGACATCTTCGTAGCGATGGGTGTGCTGAGCGAGACGTTCGAGACAGCCATCACCTGGGATCATTTCCCCCGCTTCCACGAGCGGGTGATGGCGGCCGCGCACGCCGCAGCTGGAGAGGTCAGTGGGATGGCGCAGGTTTCCTGTCGCTTCACCCACGTCTACCCCGACGGTCCCGCTCCCTACTACACGGTGCTCGCCCCCGCTCGTCGCGGCGAGGAGGTTGAGCAATGGGCGGCGATCAAGGCGGCTGTGTCTGAGGTGATCGTCGCCGAGGGCGCCACCATCACCCACCATCACGCTGTGGGGCGCGATCATCGGCCCTGGTATGACCGCCAGCGTCCCGACCCCTTCGCGGAGGCGTTGCGCGGCGCGAAGGCTGCGGTTGATCCCAGCGGCGTCATGAATCCCGGCGTGCTCGTGGACCCGCTGGCGTGAACGTCGCCGTGCTCGGGCCGGGAGGCGTGGGTGGGCTGGTCGCGGGCGCACTCGATCGCGCCGGGACTGCGGTTGCGGTGGTTGCAAGGGACTCCACTGTGGAGACGATCTCTACTCGCGGCCTGCGTGTCAGCAGTGTGTTGCTTGGGGACTTCATCGCCCATCCGCGCGCTCTAGCGCGCCTCGACGAGCCGGTGGATGTGCTGATCGTCGCGACCAAGGCTTCGGGCTTGCGGGAGGCGCTCGAGCGTATCGATGCCACTCCAAGCCTCGTGCTGCCGCTGCTAAACGGCCTCGACCACATTGCGGTGCTGCGCGAGCGCTTCGGCGAGGAGAGGGTTGTGGCTGGCACGATTCGCGTGGAGGCCGACCGTCCGCAGGCTGGGGTGGTGGTTCACACGAGTCAGTTCTTGCGCGTGGACATGGCCTCTCATGAGCCTGCTGTGCGCGAGCCGATGGAGCTGCTGGCCGGCACCCTCTCAGACGCCGGCGTACCGGCGCGCGTGGGCGACTCTGAGCCGCAGGTGATGTGGTCGAAGCTCGTGCGCCTCAATGCGCTCGCCTGCACCACGAGCGCATTCGACAAGCTGCTGGGTGAGATTCGCTCGACTCCCGAGCTACGCGACGAGCTGATGGGCGCAATCGATGAGGGCTGCGCCGTGGCGCGGGCACAGGGCGCCTCTATTGCCAGTGGGGAGGCGCTCGGTGAGCTCGCGGCGGCGCATGCGACGCTCGGCAGCTCGATGCAACGCGACATCGCCGCCGGACGCCCTCCCGAGCTGGACGCCATACCGGGCTCGGTGCTGCGTGCCGCTGCAGCTCACGGGATCGAGTGCCCCACGATTGAACGGCTCATCGCAATGATTGCTGCCCGCGCCGGCGTACCGCTGCCGTTTCTCAGCTGAGTCGTCGATCGCTGCTCAGAGCTCGCGCGGGGAGGCGCCGGGCGAGCTGAGCGGAAGCGCCTGGGTGGAGACCGCCTCGACAACCTCTTCCTCGCTCTCGACGGCGCCCTCGTCGTGCTCTCCGTCGCACAGCACGCGGAAGTTCGCGCTCTGGCCGTTGTCGGCGTGGATCGTGATGCCCGGCAGGATCTCCTCGCCCTCCTCGAGGCCCAAGCGCTCCATGTCGAAGTGCGCTAGCCCGATGCCATAGGCGGTATGGGTGGGGTTCTCGCGGTCGTGGGCTGCCACGGCCTGTGCGAAGCGCTCCAGGTTCTTAGCGATCTTGCCTGTGTCCGCCATCCTTGGCGAAAGCGTAGCGCCGCTCTATTTCACAAGTCCTACGAGGTTGCCGTCCGGGTCGCGGAACAGCGCGATGCTCGGGCCGTTTGGCACGTCCATGGGCGGTTGTACGGTGCTTCCGCCGGCCGCCTCGATCCTCTCGAGCGTCGCTTGCAGGTCGTCAACTTCGACATAGAAGGTGGAATGGCCGGGCGAGCCGGCCATAGTGGAGCCAACGCCGCCGGGAATGCCGGTCTCGCCCCCAGGCTTGACCATTGCGTAGCTGTCCATCACTTTTTCCATCGGCCAGTCGAAGATGTTCGCGTAGAAGCTCTGTGTTGCCTCAGCGTCTTTACCGAGGACCTCGAAGTGCACGACGGGGTTGGGCATGATCTGGCTCTCCTGGTTTGGGGATCTCGCGAGGTTGCTTAGGCTCAGGCTACTGGGCGAGGTCGTGCGCGTCAGGCTCGGTAGCGCGATCTTCACGACTGTCCTGGGCGAGCTTCTCGCGCACAAGTGGGGCCACCTCAGTTGCGAAAAGCTCCGTGGCTCGCATCGCCTTCTCGTGAGGCAGCACGCCGACGCTGATGTGGCCGAGGAAGCGGTCGTGGTTGAACAGCTCGTGGTGAGCGAGGATCTTCTCGGCCACCTGTTGGGGTGTGCCGACAAGCAGGTGGCCCTCGGGAGCACAGCCGGCATCGAACTGCGCTCGACTCATCGGCGGCCAGCCTCGCTCGCGCCCGATGCGGTTCATCATCTGCGAGTAGGGCGCGAAGAACTCATC
>JBAPMC010000133.1:0-1869 GCA_049278415.1 Solirubrobacteraceae bacterium | reverse complement strand
ACCATAGGGAGTACTCGGTTTGCAGGGCCGATATCGGGTGAACTGCGTGCGCTCTCTCGATCGTCTGCGAGGAGGCCTCGGACAAGCCGAGATAGCGCACCTTGCCCTCGCTCACGAGCTCAGCCATCGCCCCCACCGTGTCCTCGATCGGCACGCTCTTGTCCACCCGGTGCTGGTAGTAGAGGTCGATGTACTCGACGCCCAGGCGCAACAGGGATGCCTCGCAGGCGCTGCGCACATACTCGGGCTTCCCGTTGATTCCCACCCAGCTTCCGTCCTCGCGGCGCTCGTTGCCGAACTTGGTAGCCAAAACGACGCGATCACGGCGATCGGCGATCGCCCGACCAACCAGCCTCTCGTTAGTGAAGGGCCCGTACATGTCGGCGGTGTCAAGGAGCGACACGCCGAGCTCGAGTGCACGATGAATTGTCGCGATCGCCTCGCCCTCGTCGGTCTGCCCGTAGAACTCGGACATGCCCATACAGCCGAGCCCCTCAGCCGACACCTGCAGACCCTGGCTTCCAAGCGTGCGTGTCCTCATAATCTCTCCTTCTCTGTTCGGGGATCGACCTACAAGCAGTTGCTGTTCCCTTACCCGCACTGTGTCGCCCGGATGCAACTGGCGTCCGCGGCGGACCTCGCGCTCCTCGTTGACCAATACCGGTTCTACTGCCAGAAAGGCCTTCGCTTCACTGCCGCTGTCGATCGTCCCTGCCAGCTTCAGCAGTTGGCCGAGCCTGATCGTCTCGCTGCGAATCGACACCTCGCGAACCATGCTCTGAATCTATCGGCCGGGCGCAGGTTTGAGCCGCCCGACCGCGGGCACATGGGAAAACAAACTAGGGACGGGCCTCGAGCACCAGGTTGAACGGCGTTTCGGTGGCCCGGCGAAAACGGGTGAAACCACCGTCGCTCACGACCTTGTGCAGGCGCTCCTCGCCGGCCTGAGCACCCAGCGCAAGCCCGACCTCCTGGTCACGAGAGGCAGGTGTGCAGACCATCGTGGAAGCCGAGTAGAAGATTCGTCCCACGGGATTGAGATTGTCCTCCAGGCGATTGTGAGCAAAAGGCTCGACGATCAACCAAGTGCCGTCCTCTTGTAGTGCCCCGAGGACGTGTTGTGCGGCGCCAACGGGGTCGCCCATGTCGTGTAGGCAGTCGAACATCGCCACTAGGTCATAGTCCGAGCCAGGGAAGTCCTTGGCTGTGGCGATCTCGAAAGACACGCGGTCCTCGAGGCCCGCCTCACGTGCGGCTGCACGTGCGCGCTCGATCGACTCGGGGTGATAGTCAAAGCCGACAAGCTCTGACTTGGGATAGGCCTCGGCGAGGATCAGGGTGGACGCTCCGTGTCCGCATCCCACATCGGCGACCATGCCGCCGGTGGCGAGCTTGTCATGTACTCCCTCGAGCGAGGGTATCCAGCTGGACACGAGGTTGGCGATATAGCCCGGTCGGAAGAAACGCTCTGTGCCACAGAAGAGGTCGTGATCGTGTTGGTGCCAACCGACGCCTTCGCCGCTGCGGAACGCCTCGCTGATTCGGGGCTCGTCCTTGATCAGGCCGGCGGCGAGCTGGAAAGCGCCGGGGATGAACGCAGGACTGTTGTCCTGGGCGAGCGCCATGGCTTGCTCGGGGGGCAGCGTGAAGCGTTCGCTCGAGGCGTCGTAGGTGACATAGCCACTGGCGGCCTGGCTTGAGAGCCACTCGCGCACATAGCGCTCGTCGGTGTCGGTGCGCTCGGCTAGCTCGCCCGCGCTTACCGGCGTCCCATCAGCCATGGCCTTGTAGAGCCCAAGCTTGTCGCCGATTGCCACGGTCGCCACGCTGAGCGCGGCGCCGAGATCCTGCACGAACTGACCCATGAAA
>JBAPMC010000132.1:0-4304 GCA_049278415.1 Solirubrobacteraceae bacterium | reverse complement strand
GAGCTTGTGGTGCCCGACCCAGGCCTGTCGGTTGGGGAGGGCGCAATCGCTCCGTGGGCAAACAGCGCCTCCAACTACTACGAGCAGGTGACCGAGGCGATCGCCAAGCGCTATGGAGTCGACCTGGGTGTGGCTTGGGAGGAGCTGGCGCAGGAGCATCGCGACCTGTTCCTCTCGGGAACGAACGGCGAGCCTTTGCAGATCACCTACCGCAACCGTTTTGGTCGTACTCGCTCCTACGGCACGCGCTTTGAGGGAGTGGTGGCGAATCTGCAGCGTCGTTACCGCGAGACCGACTCTGAGTTGACGCGGGAGAAGATCGAGGAGTTCATGTCGTTGCGGGCGTGTCCGGAGTGCGGTGGCGCCCGCTTGCGTCCCGAGTCGAGGGCGGTGCTCGTGGCAGGCGCCCGCATCGAGGACTTCTGTGGTCTGTCGGCGCGCAGAGCGCTCGAGTGGCTTGAAGAGGTGGAGCTCTCAGAGACCGACCGTCACGTGGCACGGCTGATCTTGCGCGAGATCTCCGAGCGCTTGCAGTTCCTTGAGAACGTGGGAATCGGTTATCTGTCGATGGATCGGGCCGCCTCCACGCTGTCAGGCGGCGAGGCACAGCGCATCCGGCTTGCGACGCAGATCGGCTCCTCGCTGGTAGGGGTGCTGTACATCCTCGATGAGCCCTCGATTGGCTTGCACCAGCGCGACAACGAGAAGCTGATTGCAACGCTCGAGCGCTTGCGCGATCTCGGCAACACAGTGATTGTGGTGGAGCACGACGAGCAGACAATGCGCTCTGCCGACCATCTCGTCGATCTCGGCCCTGGCGCGGGCGAGCACGGTGGCTGGATCGTTGCTCAGGGAACAGCAGCGAAGGTCCAGCGGGTGAAGGAGTCGTTGACTGGACAGTTCCTTGCGGGCACGCGAACGATCGAGCTACCCGCCGAGCGCCGCACGCCGACCGGCTATGTGGAGATATCGGGAGCGAGCCAGCACAACCTGCGAGACATCGACGTGCACGTGCCGCTCGGAGTGCTCACGTGTGTGACGGGTGTGTCGGGGTCGGGCAAGTCGACGCTCGTCAACGAAGTGCTGTTCAAGGCGGTGGCCAACCGCTTGCACCGTGCTCGACAGCGCCCGGGCGCGCACCGTGCTATTCACGGTCTCGATCAGCTCGACAAGATCATCGCAGTGGATCAGTCGCCGATTGGGCGCACCCCGCGCTCGAACCCAGCCACCTACACCGGCTTGTTCGACGTGATCAGGGATCTGTTCTCAAAGACTCAGGAGGCTCGCGCGCGTGGCTACAAGCCCGGGCGCTTCTCCTTCAATGTGAAGGGCGGGCGCTGCGAGGTGTGCCGCGGGGACGGGCAGATCAAGATTGAGATGCACTTCCTCCCCGACGTGTATGTGCCATGCGAGCAGTGCGACGGCAGGCGCTACAACCGCGAGACGCTCGAGGTGAAGTTCAAGGGCAAGAGCATCGCCGAGGTACTCGCAATGCCGGTAGAGGAGGCGCTGCGCTTCTTCGAGCACATTCCCAAGATTCGCCGGCGCCTGGAGACGCTCGACGCCGTTGGACTCGGCTACATCCGTCTCGGGCAGCCGGCAACCACTCTCTCCGGCGGCGAGGCTCAGCGCGTTAAGCTCGCCACCGAGCTCTCGAAGGTGGCCACCGGACGAACGCTGTACATCCTCGACGAGCCCACCACTGGCCTGCACTTTGCTGATGTGCAGAGGCTGCTGGAGGTGTTGCAGCGGCTCGTGGACGCCGGCAACAGCGTGGTGGTTATCGAGCACAACCTCGATGTGATCAAGTGCGCCGACCGCCTGATCGACATGGGACCGGAGGGTGGCGAGGAGGGAGGCATGGTGATTGCCGCTGGCACCCCGGAGGAGGTGGCGGGTGAGCCCGCGTCGCACACCGGCGAATTCCTCAAAGGGCTGCTCGTGCCTAAGCGCAAGCCGACTAGTGGTGCTCGTAACGGTAATGCGAGCGGCGCAAAGACCCGTGGCGGGAGCAGCAAGAAGGCGACCGCAACCAGTGGGGCCGCTACCAATGGGTCGGTTGGTGTGAAGCGGAGGGCGAAGTCAGTGGAAGGGGTGTTGAAGTCAGCTGGGCGTGTTTCGAAGTCGGCGGGGCGGACATGAGCGACTTGACCAGCCAGGCCAAGCTGTGGGCGCTGAAGTGGCGCTGGTATGAGCGTAATTCGACGCCGTGGAAACGGGCGAGCATCCACTGGGAGATGATGCGCCGCGAAGCGTTCGTGCGCTGGCCCGTGCACGGCAACGTGCTCGAGGCTCTACGTGAGGGGCGCTTGGAGATCGGTCCGCAGGCGCTGCTGGAGCCGGGCGTGTGGATCACCGCGCCTGGTGCAGCGCGGGTGAGGATCGGGCAGGGCACATTCCTGAACATGGGCGTGATGGTGGCCGCCGAGCGCCTCGTAGAGATTGGCGAGCATTGCATGCTTGCCAACGGCTGCTTTGTGACCGACTCGAGCCACCGCTACGACGACCCCGATAAGCCGATCACCTGGCAGGGATTTGAGAGCAAGGGACCGACCCGGATTGGAGACAACTGCTGGCTCGGGGCGAACGTGGTGGTGACGAGCGGCGTCAACATCGGCGAGCGTTGCGTGATCGGCGCGAACAGCGTCGTCACAAAAGACATCGAGCCATTCTCGATTGTGGCCGGCGCCCCGGCACGCGTGTTGCGCAAGATCGAGTACGGCGAGCCAGCCGTTTCCGCTTGAAGCACGCGGCAAGCCCCCGGGTCTTGACCTCGGGGGCTCATCGCGTCTAGTTGTCTGGGGGTAGCCGCTCAGCTGAGCAGCGAGTGCAGCTCAGCCAGCTCGCCTGCATCGATCGAGTAGCCATGCTCCGGGCCCGGATAGCGCCTGCTGCGCACATCCTCGGCATAGGCGGCCACACCGGCGTTCATTTCCTGCTGGACGTTCGCATAGCGCTTGACGAAGCGTGGACCGAGTCCGTCGCGGATACCGAGCAGGTCGTGGAACACCAGTACCTGTCCGTCGGTGTCGGCGCCTGCGCCAATCCCAATGATAGGCACCTCCATGTGGGGCATCAGCTCCTTGGTGACCGCACTGGGGATCGCCTCAAAGACGATCGCAAAACAGCCGCCGCCCTGTAGGGCCATCGCGTCGGATGCGATCCCGGCGGCTGCCTTGGCGTTGCGTCCCTGGGCCTTCCAGCCCCCAAGCGCCGTTGAGCTCTGTGGGGTCAGTCCGACGTGGCCCATGACTGGAATTCCGGCGCCGATGATTGCGCGGGCGCGACTGGCTGGGCTGGGGCCGCCGCCCTCGAGCTTGACTGCGTCACAGCCTGCCTCCTTGACCATTCGGATTGCGCTCGTCACCGCCTGCTCGTCACTGATCTCATATGAGCCGAACGGGAGATCGCCGATCATCAGCGGGGTTTTCAAGCCGCGCCGCGCAGCCCGTGCGAGCACGAGCATGTCGTCGAGGTCCACCGGCGTTGTCGAGTTGTAGCCGAGGATAGTTGTAGCGGCGGAGTCGCCTACGAGCACGAGATCGACACCAGCGGCCTCTGCAGCACGTGCGCTTGGATAGTCATAGGCGGTAACCATCACGATGGGCTCGCCGAGACGCTTCTTCTCTGCGAGCAACGGCAGCGTCATTGGCAGCCGGCCGGGGTCTGATGGGACATCGACGCCCGTGTGGGCGGGCATTGGGCTGGTTGAGCGGTCTGAGCTTGGGTTGCTCGGGTGGCTTGACATCGTGTTATTCCTCTCTGACGGCACAGGTTGACGCCCTGGGCGCTCAGCTTCAGAGACCGGCCTCCACGGAGGCGGGTTGTGAGCTGAGCAGGGTCGCCACCGCGTCGTCGACGGTGATGATGCGATTGGTTTGAGCCTCAACGTGAACGACGCGGGGCTCGTAGTGCTCCATCTCTGCACGGTCGTATTGCCCATAGGAGATGACGATGATGGTGTCGCCGCTGTGCACGAGTCGCGCGGCGGCGCCGTTGACCTTGATGTCGCCTGAGCCAGGCTCGCCGGCGATCGTATAAGTCTCGAAGCGGGCGCCATTGTCGACGTCCACCACGTGTACCTGCTCGTGCTCGAGGATGTCCGCCGCCTCGAGCAGCTCAGGGTCGATTGTGATCGACCCCACATAGTGCAGGTCACAGTCGGTCACAGTGGCTCGGTGGATCTTTGACTTGAGCATCACGCGCTGCATATGGCTTGAGCCTCTCTCGGGTTCGCTAGCGGGGGGTTGGAGGGCACTGCGGGGTTCAAGGTCTGGTTGTCGATCAGCCGGGTGGCGCCTAGG
>JBAPMC010000131.1:0-4376 GCA_049278415.1 Solirubrobacteraceae bacterium | reverse complement strand
CCATTGGGTGCACTCAGACCATTGCTGGCGCCATCCTGGTTGACAGCGCTCCCCTTGATCACAGCTGCGATTGGGTGGCCAAGACGGCGCGCATCGGAAAGACGCTCGAGCATCACCATCCCGGCGCCCTCGCTCAAGCCGGTGCCGTCCGCCTCTGCAGAGAACGCCTTGCAGCGACCGTCGCGAGCCAAGCCTCCCTGCCGGTTGAACTCGATGAACAGGTCGGGGGCGGCTAGCACCATCACGCCGCCGGCGAGCGCCATCGTGCATTCGCCCTGACGCAGCGCCTGGCAAGCGAGGTGCAAGGCGACCAGAGAAGATGAGCATGCCGTGTCCACTGACACCGCCGGACCCTCGAGCCCCAGCGTGTAGGCGACCCTTCCCGTGGCAGCACTCGTAACGCTGCCGGTCAAACGGTAGCCCTCTACCGCCGAGGAAGATGAGGACATGATCCCGCCGTACCCCGAAGCCGCGACACCCGCGAACACGCCTGCCTGAGCGCCACGCAAGGAGAGTGGATCGATGCCCGCCCGTTCAATGGCCTCCCAGCAAACTTCCATGAGAAGCCGCTGCTGAGGATCCATCGCAAGCGCCTCTCGCGGACCGATCCCAAAGAACTCTGCGTCGAACTCCCCGGCGTCAAACATGAAACCTCCGCGCAAGTCCCATCCGCTCCCAAGCCCACCGGGGTCACGGGATTGCAAGGTCTCCAGATTCCAACCACGGTCTGTAGGGAAGCTCGATATCGCATCCTTGCCGGCAAGGACCAACTCCCACAATGCTTGTGGGGAATTTGCGCCGCCCGGATAGTGACAAGCCATTCCGACGATCGCTATCGGCTCGTCGACTGCTACCACCGATCGCACTCGGGGAGCGTCAGTTTGAATGCCCGTTAGCTCATTGAGAATATGTCCGGCCAACTCGACCGGAGTCGGATAGTCAAAGACGAGAGTCGCCGACAGGCGCAACCCCGTGGCACGCGCCAAGCGATTGCGCAACTCCACGCCCAACAAGGAGTCGAACCCCAGCTCTTTGAATGCGCGATCGGAGTCCAGCGCACCCGCGGAGGAGTGACCGAGCACGACAGCCGCCTGAGCGCATACCAGGTCAAGCACAGCAGCTTGACGGTCTCGGTCATCGAGTCCCGCCAGACGCCGCAGCAGTGAGCCGTCTCCAACCGCTTGCTTCCCGGCCCTCCTCGCCCCGACGAGCTCACCCATGAGAGGCGTCAGTGATCCAGCTCTCGCCTGGGCTCGCAATACCGCCAGATCGAGGCGCACAGGAACCACGAGCGCCTTAGATGCTTCGACAGCCAGGTCATATAGATCGAGACCCTCCTTTGAGGACAGCGCCTGGATACCTGATCGCTTCATCCTCGCGACGTCGAGCTCGCTCATTTCAGCAGCCATATCGCCGCCTTCTCCCCACCATCCCCACGCGATCGAAGTCCCAGCTCTCCCAAGTGCGCGGCGATGGGCAGCCAGCGCGTCGAGAAAACTGTTGGCTGCCGCATAGTTCGCTTGACCTGGAGACCCGATCGTCCCGGCGACAGAGGAGAACAGCACGAACATCGGCAAATCAAGATGCTGTGTCAGCTCGTGCAAATGCACAGCGCCGTCAACCTTGGGCGCGAATACATGATCCAGCTGTTCAAGGGACAGTGACTCGATCGTCGTGTCATCGAGCACGCCCGCGGCGTGCACAACGCCTGTCAGTGGATGCTCAGCCGCAACCGCTTCGATCAACTCCTTGAGCTGTGCCCGATCAGACACATCGCACTTCACTACTTGTACGTGCGCCCCGAGCTCCATGAGCTCGGCCTGCAGCTCGCTCGCGCCTTGAGCGTCGAGCCCTCGACGGCTGGTGAGGATCAGGTTGTCCACACCGTATGCCGTGACTAGATGTCGGGCAAGGAGACCGCCGATCTGACCTGTGCCACCGGTGATGAGCACCGTGCCGTCGGCCTGCAATGGGACCGGCAGTGTGAGCACGATCTTGCCCACGTGTCGCCCCTGACTCATGAACCGAAAAGCTTCGGGCGCCCGCCGCACGTCCCATGTTCGGATGGGAAGCCTGTGGAGCGCGTCCTGCTCGAACATGCGCCGCAGCTCCAGCATCATCTCCTGAATGCGCTCAGCTGAGACTTCGGTCAGATCGAATGCGTTGTAGAGCACCCCGGAGCGCTCTCGCGCCAGCTCATCCGCATCGCGGATATCGGCCTTGCCCATCTCGATGAACCGACCACCGGAGGGCAGCAAGTCAAGCGAGGCGTCCACAAACTCGCCCGCCAAGGAGTTCAGCACGACGTCAACGCCCTCGCCACCGGTGAGATCCAGGAATTGCTCCCTGAAATCAAGATCGCGCGAGCTGGCTACACGCGGCTGCTCACACCCGATCGCCCGCAGCGCGTCCCACTTCGCCGGGCTCGCAGTAGCAAAAACCTCCACACCTAGGTGCCTCGCGATTTGGACCGCCGCCATGCCAACCCCGCCGGCCGCCGCGTGAACGAGCAGCCGCTCTCCGGCTCTCAGCTGCGCCAAGTCGACCAGGCCGTAGTAGGCGGTGAGGAACACAGCCGGCACCGAGGCCGCCTCCACAAACGACCACCCATCCGGGATCTTCATCAGCAATTGCTGATCGGCAACAGCCCGCGGACCAAAACAACCGGAGATCAGACCCATAACTCGATCGCCAACGCCCACCGATGTGACCTCGCTACCGACCTCCAATACGACGCCAGCACCCTCCCTGCCGATGACATCGCGCTCACCATCCCCGGGGACAAGCCCGAGGGCTCCGATCACATCCTTGAAGTTCAACCCAGCAGCCCGTATCGCCACGCGAACCTCTCCCGGCTCGAGCTGGCCGGGGGACTCCGGAGACCGAACGATCTGTAGCCCGTCAAGGGTGCCCGCACGAACCGCGTCCAGGCGCCACTCCGAGGCGCCCTCGGGCACGCTCAACGTCGCCGATCCCGCTCGAGTCAAGCGGGGGGCGTACACAACACCGTCACGTATCGCGACCCCTAGCTCCTCATGCGCAAGCGCAGAGCTGACAGCCGATAGGAGAAGCTCGCGAGATGGCTGCCCGTCATCGATGTCCAAAAGCAACAAGCGATCGGGGTTCTCCGATTGAGCGGAACGCACGAGACCCCAGGTCGCGCTGTCAACCAAAGCGGGGACCGGCTCACCTGCCTGTGTGCTGACCGCGCCCTTCGTTAGGACGACGAGACGTGAAGCTACGAGCAGATCGTGGGACAACCAGGCCTGGAGGAGGCTAAGCGCCTCGCGTGTGCTGGCCCGCACACCGCTCGCCAGCCCTTCATCGCTGGGAGGAGAAACGCATTCCCAAAGCACGACCTCGGGGACCGACATGCCCTCCTCGACCGCCCGAGCGAGCGAAGCGACATCGGCGTAGAAGTCGACACTCACGCCGAGGTCGCCCAGCAGCACCCCCAAGCTCGAGCCATCCTCGCCCAGAGCGACCCAGCTTCCCGGGGCGCGCTCGGGAGTACTCGAGGCAGGTATCCAGTGAACGTCGAACAACGACTCGTGCGCACGTCCATGGGTGAGCCGCAAGCGCTCCGCCGGAACAGGCCTGAGGGACAGGGAGCCAACCGATGCGACAAGCGCGCCGTTCTCGTCGGCTGCGAGCAGCGAGATCGCACCGTCCGGACGCCGGGAGAGCAGGACACGCAACGCGCGTGGCCCGCCGTCATGTAGACGGACGTCGCGCCAGGAGAATGGAAGCAGCGGTCCATCCGAGGTGTCCGTGTCGGCCGCCGCTGCGTGCAACGCGGCGTCAAGCAACGCGGGGTGCAATCCAAACGCGCTTGCCTGGTCCTGATGTTCCTCGGGAAGCGACACCTCGGCGAACAAGTCCTCCCCACGACTCCACGTTGCCTGCAAGCCGCGGAAGGCCGGACCGTACTCCAGGCCGCGATCGGCCAAGACCTCGTAGAGATCGTCGATCTGGATCGGCATCGCGCCGGGCGGAGGCCAAGCTCCTGACAGACATGACGCCTGCTCGGCGCTCGGGTCATCGACAGCAAATCCTGACTCTGTCTCACTTGAGCCAATCAACCCGCTGGCATGACGAGTCCACGCATTCTGCAAGTCTGAATCCGCTTCCTCCGGGCTCTCCCTTCGCGCGTCGATCCGCAAGGGGCGCAACCCGTCTTCGCCCGGTGCGCCCAACGACAGTTGTAGCTGCACGGCCGTGGATTCGTCGAACACGAGTGGTGACTCGATCGTCAACTCGACTACGCGATCGCAACCGGCCCGCATGCCGGCATGAAGCGCCAACTCGAGGAACGCGGTGCCCGGCAACAAAACGGCGCCAGCGATGGCATGGTCAGCCAGCCATGTGTCGGATTG
>JBAPMC010000130.1:0-2147 GCA_049278415.1 Solirubrobacteraceae bacterium | reverse complement strand
GAGATATCGGAAGATTCTCGGGCGCATTCGGCTCTACATCATTCAAACCCGCATTCCGGACGGCAAGGTAATTCGGATCGTCGGTGACCAATATACTGGCGCGGTGCGGCTCGCCAAATCAATGACGGCGGGAGAATTTGATGTCGTCGTCGATGATGCTCCGACCTCGCCAAACCAGAAGGAAGCCAATTGGGCCATCATTCAGCCGCTGCTCGCCGTATTCAAGGACCAATTGATGGCGCAGCCTGATGTCCTTGCCATGGTGTTATCGTATTCGCCGCTGCCGTCGCAATTGGTGTCCGCTATCAAAAAGGTCATTTTGGCGGCGCAGAATGATCCGCATAAGCAGCAGGAACAGCAGAAAATGAAGGAATTGGCTGTTGCGAAATTGCTCGCTGAGGTCAGCAAAGATGATTCCATCGCCAATATGAACAATGCCAAGGCTGGTTCGGCGCAGGGCACCGCGGCCTATGATCTGGCAATTGCTGCGAACATGGCGCACGATCATGCCATCAAGCAAGGCAAGCTGATGATAGACGCCAAAAAGACCGATGCCGATACCGCGCTGACTCATGCTAAAGTGGCGAGTACACTTGCGGACATCCATCATAAAGGCGTCGGAGCGCTGAATGATTCCGCCGGTACTGCGATCGATGCCGTGAATGCGCGCACCAATCACATCCAGGCGCTTGACCAGATGCATACCAACCGGGTTGGTGCTCTGGCTGGCGCGCATCATGATCTTGCGTCTGCATTTCAGAAGCGCGTCGCCGGGATGATGGCGGCCCGCCAGCCGATAATCCAACCTCAGGCCCAAGAATGATCCATGCTCAATCCGCACTTCTCCGTCATGCGCAGGATTTCTTCCGCTCTGATCTAGTCGGGATTTATAGCTGGGATCATGTTCGCATCGGTGAGCCTGAATTGCGGGTGCCGATCGCTCCGGACGCGAACTGGAAAGAGCGTCGGCGGCAAATGGTAGAGCGGGAGGGGCGCGGTCGTTATCTGGAACAGGTGAGACTGACGTTCGGCCCATGGGAATTGTTGATTTATTCCTCGATTGAAAAGCCTCCATTGGGAGAATTGATCCTGAGGGATTTCGAGAGTACCAAGGCGGTTATTTCCGGCCCTCTGGACTGGGCGACTTGGTCGAATATTGGAAAGCGAATAAGGTACGATAAATTGCATCAGAAAAAGGCCTCATAAAATGGTTAACCCCGAGAAGATCGCCGACATCGACGAAGGCACTCAATCCGAACTTGATATCGGCGGCATGACGGCCGACGAACAAGCTGCATGGGATGCCATGAGGAGCGGCCGTGATATTCCGGCTTCAGGGGGCGGTGATGATGGTGGCGGCGAAGATCATTCTGATTGGACTGTTCTGGATGCTGCTGACGATGACGATGATAACGGCATTGATCCTGCTGTCGCTGCGGGTGATGGCACAGGAAAGGATAAGACTGCTGATGGCGAGCGCCGGCAGGTCCCCAGAACCATAAGTTACGGGAAATATCAGCGAGAGAGCAAAAAGGCTCAGGACGCCGCGGCAGCGCTACAGGCCAAACTTGATGGTGCCATCGCGGAAACCCGCAAGGAGCGTGAGGAGCGTTTGCGCCTTGATGAGCGCACGAAGATGCTTCTCGATGCCATCTCAGCTAAGCCAAAAGCTCAGGAAGCAAAAACCGAAGATACCGATCCGGAGCCGAACGGTGAAGAAGATCCATTGGGTCATGCAGCTTGGACTTCTCGCGAACTGCGACGTACACAGAAAATCATCACGGACATTCAGTCCGGCCAAACTCGCCAGCAAGCCGACACCAAAGCAGAGCGGGATGCAACATCCCTTTACAACACCTTCGAGGCCGATCTGAGACAGGAAGCCACGACCGATCCGACGTTTCCAGAGGCGTTCAACCATCTTCGGGAATCACGTTACCGAGAACTCGGGTTCATTTATGCTGGAATTGACATCAACGACGTGACACAATGCAATACGCTCTCGCCGCAGGATCAATCCGTATTATCGCAAAACATCCAGCGCGCATTTCACAACGAACAAATGCTGATGGCGAAGGAATCTCTCAGCAAAGGCTTCCGACCCGCGAAGGTAGTTGCCAATCTGGCGCGAGTGCGGGGCTATGTAC
>JBAPMC010000129.1:0-9588 GCA_049278415.1 Solirubrobacteraceae bacterium | reverse complement strand
GGCTGGGGAGGCCTCGCCGGCTCGCTCACCGCCAAGCTTGTCGTCACAGCGGTGGTGTTGCTCGGCGCAGGCTACGCCGCTCTCGGGAGTCGCGCCCACGGCAGCCCGCCGAGCCCGCAGGTCTCTAGTGCGGGCGTCCCGCAGTCGCCGGTTGGCGGCAGAGCGCTCTCGCAAGCCTTGTTCTCCACGCTCGGCGCGCCACCCCGCGGCGTACGCGCGACTCCGCGCTCCTCAGTTGCGCCCGTGCGCTCCTCCCTGCGAACGCGCTCCGCAGGTGAAGCCACCGAGCGCGAGTTTGGGCCCGAGCGCGTCAAGGGTGGGCGTGCTGTGGAGCAACCCACCTCCACGTCCTCCCCCATCCGCCCGTCGCACATAACCTCGCGGTCCACCCGCGAGTTTGGGATCGAATAGCCCGGTCTGACGCTGCTCAGCCGCGCGGGAATACCTGCGTTAGCCGCTTCATCGCGAGCGGGTTGCCGCGCGGGCGCAGCTTGCCTGTGGCCATCGCCTTCAATGGGTCCAGACGCTCTCCCATGATGTCCACCCAGTCCTGGTAGGACACGCGCAGACGCAGGTCGGGGTTAGGCGCCACACCTTGCTCCACCATGCTCGACCCGTTGTCCACCCGCAGGTGCCAGGTCGGCACGTCCGGGTCGGTGAACTCCCATTGGAACGTGGTCGGACGCTTGAGCCCGTGCTGTGGATTCACTTGGCGGCGAATCGTGTCGAACAGCAACGCCAACGTCTCGGGATCGCGCTTTGAGGGGCCTTCGCGCACGCCGATCACACCTGCCTTGGCGAGTTCGCGCCCACGCTGTGACACCTCGATCGGCGACAGTCCCGGCGGCAACAGCGCTGGGCCCGGCAAGCTCTCCGCAGCCAGTCCAGCCGAGCGCAGCTTGGTGGTCATAGAGGTGAGGCCTTCCACCCCAACCTCGTCGTAGGTGGCGCCGAACACCGTGATGTAGCTTTCGTCCCAGCCTGGGGGCATCAGCACCTGGGCGGTATAGCGCGTCACCTCGCGCAGGAGCTTTGCAACCGCCTTGGGCACTCCCACGGGGTCTTCGCGCTTGAGGTCCGCCAGCAGCTTCACCCCGAAGCCGATGTGGCGCTGCTCGTCAGCGGCGATGTTCTGCATTCCCTGTCTGAACGCCGGCAGCACGTCGCGCTCTTCCAGGTAACTACAGATGAAGTGCTGGCCTGGCTGCGCCAGCGACGCCTCGATCACGATGTGGTAAAGCGTCACCGCAGCCGCCAGCTTGGCTGGTGAGTGGTCTTTGCGCAGCTCGTCCGCCATCGTGTCCAAACGGTCGAAGATCTTGCGGAACCCGGGGGTCAACTGGGGCTTGATCGCTTTGAGCCCGCTCTCCATCGAGCCGTCGCCGATCCCGCATACCTCCTGCATGAAGCGCTTGAAGAACACTGCGTGCCTGGCCTCATCCACCTGTTGGGTGGTGAGGAAGTACTTCTGCTCCTCGAGTGGCGCCGCGTCAATATAGGGCGACAGGTTGTCCGCCACCGCATCCTCGCCCCAGAAGAACAGCGAGTAGTTCCACAGCGCCGCTTGGCGCTCGAAGTCGGTGAACTGCTCACGCCACTGCTTGGCGTCCTCTGAGAAGTCGAGATCCATCGCGCTCCAGTTGCCGCGCTCCCAGCGCGTATACAGGTCAACGTATGAGATCGCGTCAACCGGCAAGCTCTCCGGGTTCGCGTTCGGGGTCGAGGCCGGTGTCACCGTGCTCGCCATCTGCTTACTCCTCTTCGCCGATTATTTGGCTGGACAGCCAGTCTTGAAATCTAGCGAAAGATCGCGTCTCACGCGAAGCAAGCGCCGCCACGATTATTCTGACGGCGATGACACGGACCTTCACGGGGTCTCTACGCGAGACCCCGGCTGCCATTCCAGCTCTGGCAGCGGTCGTGCTGTTCCTCGTATGGGACACGAGCCAGGCTGGATATCCGCTGACCCATTGGGCTCCCGGCGCTTTGGTCGTGCTGGCCTTGCTTGCAATAGCCGTCGGGGCGGCGCCATTGCGCATCGCCGAGATCCCAGCGCCCGTAAAGCTGGCGGTTACATGTCTGGCTGGCTATACCGTGCTGAGCTACCTCTCGATTCTGTGGGCGGCGGCGCCAGGCGATGCGTGGACTGGCGCCAACCGCACATTGCTCTACCTGATGGTCTTCGTGTTGTTCGCATGCTGGGCGCAGCGAGGCGCAAGCGCTTCGCTGCTCGTGTGCTTCTGGACGCTCGCCCTGGTTGGGCTCGCCGTGTATGTCGTGGTGCGCGTGGACACCGCCGCCGGAAGGAGCTTCACCACACTGTTCGCAGAAGAACGCCTGAGCTACCCAACTGGCTACTCCAACGCCAATGCCGCTCAGTGGCTCATGGCGTTTTGGCCCGCGCTGTTGCTTGCCCGCGGCTCCTATCTCCCGTGGGCCTTGCGCGGCCTGTTGGCTGGCGGCGCAGTTGTGCTCGCAGACGTAGCGCTGCTCAGCCAGAGTCGTGGATCACTGTATGCCACGGCTGTGATGATCGTGTTGGTGTTCGCGCTCGTGCCGCAGCGACTGCGCACGTTTGCAACAGCCCTGCCTGTGGCGCTTGCAACTGGCTTCACGGCGCCATTCCTCCTGCACGTGGGCGACCGCATCCAGAGTGGCAAGAGTCCCTACGCGGCGGTGCACGGCGCGGTCCTCGCGCTGTCCGCAGCCGCGCTATTTGCAGGTCTGCTCGTTGCGGCAGGCGCGGCTTTCGAGAGCCGTCGCCCGGTTACACCGGAGCTCGCAAGGAAGGTACGGCGGTGCGTGGGAGCGGTCGCGCTTGTGACGCTCATCGCGGTGCTGGCGGGAGGTCTCGCGGTCACGGGCAACCCAGTTACGCGCGTGCGCCACGGCTGGGAAAGCTTCGAACGCGACTCCTCTCCAACAGCTACGAGCGGCAACCGGCTGCTCAGCGGCTTCGGCAGCAGCCGCTATGACTTCTACCGCGTCGCGCTCAACGAGTTCGTGTCCCATCCAGTTGTGGGAATCGGCGCCGACAACTTCTCCCAGGAGTACCTCATGCACGGGCGTAGCTACGAGACGCCTCGCTACCCCCACAGCGTCGAGCTGCGCACGCTCACCCAAACCGGTTTGCTCGGCGCCTTGCTCGCCGTTGTGGGCCTGGCGGCTGCGCTCCTAGCCGGCTGGCGCGCGATGCGTCGCGCTGACGGGCTTGGACGAACCGTCGCGGCTGCAGCTCTCAGCGGGTTCGCCTATTGGGTGGTACACGGGTCCTTCGATTGGCTCTGGGAGTTCGCAGGCCTGGGCGCCACTGCGTTTGCGCTGCTTGGCGTCGCCTGCTCGCTCGAGCCTCGTGTGTCGCTGAAGCGCTCGGAGCGCGCGCCCTCCCTTGCACCTGGGCCTAGATGGGCGCTGAGGGTGGGCGCCGTAGCGGCGGCTCTTGCGGCGCTGTTCTCACTGGGGGCGCCCTGGTTGAGCGAACGCCAAGTCGAGCGCGCTGCGAGCATCTGGCCGAAGGCGCCGCTGGTGGCATATGCTCGTCTCGACGACGCCGCCAAGCTCAACCCACTGAGCGATCAGGCCTACCTCGTAGCGGGAAGCATCGCGTTGCGCTTCGGCGATCTCTCTCGCGCCAGTCACGAGTTCTCACTGGCCCTTGGGCGCGTGCCCAACGACGCCTATGCAGCACTCGAGCTTGGCGCCATCGCCTCAGAATCGGGAGAACGTGCACGTGCGCTTGTGTTGCTCGAACGGGCTGTGCGTCTGAACCCGCGCGATCCACTCACCAGCCAGGCTTTGCAGACAGTTCGTTTCGGCAAGCGTGTGAACGTGGAGGCCCTGAACAGATCAATTCTGATCAGAGCTGAGCATATCGCGTAAAGATCCGGGATTTGCGGGTTATTCTCTAGAGACTGTCACCTACTTTCGCTAGCGTATGGATCAAGTTCGATCGGTCTCGGAGACTCCGGTTCGCGTGCCGCCGGGAGCGCTCTTGTACAGATCGGGCAAGTACCGCCGAAATGCCATCGGGACGCAGTGCCGATCCATTGCAGGCAAGGAGAGCAGCCTTCGAGTTGCTCGAGCCGAAGAAGGGAACCCAAGGTAGGGAGATGAAGCGCAAAATCAGGATTGCATCGGCACTGGCTCTGGCAGGCTCTCTCGCAGCACTGGCTCCCACGGCGGCGTCCGCCACCAGCCCACTGTTGAGTGGCTATGGGGGACCGGGCGCCGGCGAACAAACCATCGTCGGCTCAACTCATCTGGGTGGGCCGAGCGGGGGAGGCTCGGCTGGGGGAGGCTCAACCGGAGGGCACGGGGCAGGCGCTACCGGCGGGGCCTCAGAATCGGGCGATGCGGCTCCAAACAGCTCCGGTGGAGCTCCCTCCGGGGCAGGAGGGGCGACCTTCACCAAGGGAGGGGCCACCTCCGGGGGCACGCTCAGCGGCCGCACCGGCTCAGTAGGCAAACCGACTGCTCGCCCTCGCGCCGGTGGCGGAGGTATTTTGCATGTCGGCCGTGCAGGTACGAGCGCGTTTGTCTATCCAAGCTCGCTGCGCTCTGCTTCGGCCAGCTCGTCGGCGCTAGGAGTGTCCGGCGGGGGCCTCGTGTTGCTCGTCGGCGTCATCGCCATGTTGGCGCTGGTAGGCACACTCACCATACGACTCGCCCGGCTACAGCCTAGGTCCTAGGCAACCGATAGAGAAGACAGGAATTCTTTCGGCTCTCCAATCCAATGCAAATCTCGCGTCAAACATCCACCACCCTTCCCCTCACGGGCCAGCTGCCGGTCAGGCGCGACGCGCCGTTTCCACATCACCTGCAGCGCGGCAGCTTCGGCGGTCGACTTCAGTGGCTGCTTGAAGGAACCGGCTGGAAGGTGCTGCGGCCCACCGTAGATCTGCTGCTCATGTATGTCGGAGTGATTGTCGCTCTCGGCGGCGTGGGCTCCATGCTCGAAGTTCCTGGCGTGCTCGCTCCGCTGCTCGCCCTGCCGCCAATCGCATTGACGCTCCTCTATCTGCGCGGTCTCTATCGCACGCGTCTGCACGCGATGATCCTCGATGGCGTGGTGCCGGTCATAAGCGCCGTGTCGGTCGCCGCGATGACGGTGGCGATGCTCGGCATATTCACCAACGGGAAGATGCCCAGTCAGGGTGAGTGGATCGGCGCGTGGCTGCTCGCGCTCATAGCGCTTGCCTTTGGGCGCAGCACGCTGGCGCTCACCCAGCGCTTCGCGCGCAGTCGCAGACTGGTGGGCAAGCCGGTTTTGATCATGGGCGCCGGACTAGTCGGCTCACAGGTCGCCCGTCGTTTGGACAGCCATCCCGAGTACGGGCTCGCCCCTGTCGGCTTCCTCGACGACGACCCGCGCTCGATCGCCGAGGTCGGGGGGCGCGACGTGCCCGTGCTGGGTACCGCCGAGGATCTCGACAAGATCGTGGAGCGCACCGGTGTGCGGGACCTGATCGTCGCCTTCTCCTCTGTGGCCGATGCCCGCATCAGTCGTTTGATCCAGCGCTGTCAGGAGCTTGGAATCGAGGTGTCGGTGGTGCCGCGGATGTTCGACACCATCAACGATCGCGTCGGCTACGACACGGTCGGTGGGCTACCGCTGCTCACCTTCGCGGGCGTCAATCCGAAGGGCGTGCAGTTCGCGATCAAGCACGTCCTCGATCGCGCGTCCGCCACGCTCCTGCTGATTGTCCTCTCGCCGGTGATCGCACTCGCAGCGATCACCGTGCGCGTGAGCTCACCCGGTCCGGTGCTGTTCAGGCAGCGACGAGTGGGTCGCGACGGCACCGAATTCGATCTCTACAAGTTTCGCTCGATGCGGGTCGACCTGGTAAGCGCTGCGCAGCCGGTTGTAGCTGACATAGGCGCGCTTGAAGGAACGCTCGCCGTTGACACCGCTCCCGGCGGTGTGGAGGGGGAGGACCGGCGCACGCTCGTTGGGCGGCTCCTGCGTCGCACCTCGATTGACGAGCTGCCACAACTGCTCAACGTGCTGCGTGGCGAGATGAGCCTGATTGGGCCACGACCCGAGCGTCCCGAGTTCGTCGAGCTGTTCGGGCGCGACATCGTCCGCTACGGCGACCGTCATCGCGTCAAGTCCGGAATCACCGGTTGGGCGCAGGTCCACGGCCTACGGGGCCAAACCTCACTTGCTGAACGTGTTGAGTGGGACAACTACTACATCGCCCACTGGTCGCTGGCGCTCGACCTCAAGATCGCGCTGCTCACGATCCTTGCGTTGTTCCGCAACGCGGACTGATCGGCCGTCCAGCAGCGCCGGAGGCCCGATCCCGCGACCGGGGATCTAGATGCTTGCGCTCGCTGCCTTGGCGGTGCCCATCCAGTACTGGAACACACTCACCTGCAGTTGTTGCGTGCCGAGCGCTCGAGGCAGTGTGAGCGAGTAGCGGTTGAAGCGGTCGAGCGTGAACTGTGCCCTGTACACAGCGCGAGCGTCTCTGAACATTTCCAGTTGCAAGTAGTCGCCAACCGGTCCCGAGCCGCTCGCCACGATGCGACCGCCGTGGCGGCTCAGACGGACGGTTACCGGGCTTGGCTTGCCAAATGGTGAGATGAACACGCTACGCAAAGCTCCGAACGAAAGCTTTTGCGCTCCGGTTTCGTTGAGCACGCCAAAGTCTTCGCTGCGTGAGCCCTGAAGCTCATAGACCATCTCCGCCGCAACCCACGGAGTGCGAGCGAGCGAGCGGAAGACGTTCGAGAGGTTGGTGGCCTGCGCCTGCCTGGTTACGCACCCCTGTTCCTGCTGTATGCGCTGCTGTGGCCAGCAACTGCTCCAACCGAACTCGTTGAGCCACAGTGGCTTTGAGTCGTGGTTGGCGAGCTGCACTTCGTGCAGGTTGCGCAGCGATGCGAGCACAAGGTTGTAGAAGTGAACCGAGAGCCCGTCGTAGTAGCCCTTGACGCCAGCGGCATAGAGCGCCCGCAGAAACGCCCCGTTGGAGCCAACGAGTGAGCCACCGAGCACCTGCATCTGGGGATCGGCGCGCTTGATTGCTGGATAGGCGGCTCGCAGCACCGCTGCATAGCGCTTCGCCTTGTTAGGCCCAGCGAAATAGTCTTCGTTGGCTTGATCCGGCTCGTTCCACACTTCGATTGCGGCTAGCTTGGCTCCGTAGCGACCGGCGAGGAACGCCACGAAGGAGCCATAGGTCTTCGGGTTGCTCGGCGACCAGGCGTTTGCCTTGCTGTGTGCGCCTGGTGTGCATGCGAGTAGCAGCGACGCCGGCGCCGAGGAAGCCCAGCAGGGCGTGCTCATGGCGAGCGCAACCACCTTGATCCCGTTGGCAGACGCCCGATTGACGAGATAGTCGACGAACGCCAGAGCATTCGGTTCGATTTGACCCGGTCCCTGCGGTTCGAGCATCGACCAGGGGATTTCCACGCGGATCGCACGGGCATCGACCGACCGTGCCCAGGCGATCTCTTGGTTGACCTCCGCGGCGGATGCGCCGAAGGGGAAGTCTGTGATGTTGACGCCCGCCAAAGGTGGCCTCGCTACAGGACTCACCACGCTCTCTGCGCCGGATGGTGCGAGCAGAGCGAGCCCAATGGTTGCGAGCACCGTCACAACAGTCAGCTTGCTGAGGCGGATTGTCATCCTCACACGATAGTTGGGCTCTATATGAATACCGGCCCCTGCACGTGTTCTACCGGCTGCGGAGCTACGCTGTCGCAGCTATGTCACCAACGTGGATCTGGCTGCAGGGCGCGATTATTGTGTTCGTGTTGATCGGGATGATCATCGCGATAACGAAGCTTGCCTAAGGGCTCGGCGCAGCCGAGCAAGTTGCCACCTACGCCTGCTCGCGCTCGTGCAGCTCGCCGGTAGTGGGCCCGTCCGCCTGAGGGACGTTCAGCGTCGGCGCCAACGCATGCGCCATGGCCGTCCCGCCTCCACCACAGCCAGCTCGGGGCGGTCTGGGATCTCCCCGCCGCTCAAAATCGCCTCTGGCACAGCGCGCGTGAGCCAATCGGCAAGCGGACCGAACCCGGCCTCGTCCAACTCAGCAGCCATGCTGGGCGGTCGTTTGATCGCATTGTGGGCGTCGGAGGCAACGTTGTGGACCAGTCCCTGCTCGAGCAGGCGTCGCGCGAAGCGGCGCACCTCGCTGCCGAAACGGCCCACCAATGAGCCGGCGGTGACCGATGTGAGCACACCATCGCGAACGAGCGATTCCACCATCTGCGGTTCGCGGTGTAGCGCCGGACATCGCTCCGGGTGGGCGAGTAGGACGTGATGACCGGCTTTCTGGAGCGCCGTCACAACACCGTCGAGGCCCGTCACAATCGGGGTGAAGGGTGGCTCGAGCAACACCCATGGCCCGCCGCCGAGCCGTAGGCGCTTGAGCTCATCCGGCTCGATGTCCTCAGCGCGCGTCATCGCGATCTCACCCCCCGTGCGGATCTCAACGGCAATCCCCTCCAGGCGCAGGCGCTCGTTCAGCTCCCCTGTGAGCCTCGCGATCGTGGCGGCGTCGTTTGGATGGCGCCAGTTCACATGCGGAGTGGCCACCATTACGCGTGTGCCCTGCGCCTCCGCAGCGCGTACGAGTGCGAGCGAGCCCTCGATCGTCTCGGGGCCGTCGTCGATGCCGGGGAGCACGTGGGTGTGAAGATCGATCATTGAAGCGTTGAACGATAGGCGAGCCGCCTGCCGCGGTAGCAGGGGGTCGGGCGGATATGATCGGCGAGCTGGAATCGAAGTGCAGCTCGAACCGCAGCCAAGGGAGGATCATGTTCAGATCGATCGTGGTTGGAACGGACGGCTCGGACACAGCCGGCCAGGCCGTGCGCCAAGCGGTTGACCTTGCAAAGGCGGTGGGTGCTGGCCTGGAGCTCGTCAGCGCCTACGAGCCTGTGCCGGCGCAACGATTGCGCGAGGAGCGCCGAGACGCTCCGGAGGACTTGCAGTGGGCTGTCAACCCGCGTGAGGACGTCGACGTGACACTCGAGGCGGCCGCCCAGGTAGCCCGCGAGGCGGGAGTTGCGGTGAACGTCTACCCGCGCCAAGGTGATCCCGCCGATGCGATCCTCGACGTAGCCGAGGAGCGCGACGCCGACCTGATCGTTGTAGGCAACAAGGGAATGACCGGGGCAAAGCGATTCCTGCTTGGGTCTGTGCCCAACAAGGTGTCCCACCATGCGCCTTGCTCGGTATTGATCATCAGGACCACCTGAGCTGTCTGAAGCCATCGGCGCGATATCCGATGCCAGCAGTGCCAGCCTCGCGCTCGAGGTTGTGGAAAGCGCAAGCCGCTTCGAGCAGCTGGTGGAGCCCTGGGAACGCTTGGCGGCATCCGAGCCCACACCATTTTGCTCGCATGCCTGGTTCACCGCGTGGTGGAATGCGTTTGGTGAGGGCAGCCAACTCTGCGCTCTGCTCTTGTGGGAAGGGGCCGAGCTCGCAGCCGCCTACCCGCTCTATCTCCACGAAGGGCGTCACAGCTCGATGGCGAACGTCCATTCTCCGCTGTTCCATCCCCTCGCTCGTAACACAGAGGCGTTGCGGCAGATAACCGCTGCGACGCTCCGTTTCGCACCGCAGCGGCTCAC
>JBAPMC010000128.1:0-2876 GCA_049278415.1 Solirubrobacteraceae bacterium | reverse complement strand
GGTCAAGGTTCTGGTGGGCGACGGTGAGACTCAAGCCGTACTTGCGGCCTTGGGCAAACATCTCGTCCCACGGAATCGGCGCACTAGCGAAGTCCTGCACCTCATCGACGTAGAGACTGAAAGGCTGGCGGTTGCCGACCGACAATCGGGCACGTTCGGTGGTGGCTTGCCAGAGGCTAGTCAGCACCAGGCAGCCCAGCAGTTGGGCGGTCTCGCTGCCAATGAGACCCTTCGGCAAGTAGACCAACAGAATCTTGTTGTCCGCCATAAGCTCGCGCATGGAGACGGGCGGTGTGGCCTGCCCCATAATGGCCCGGATAGAGCTGCGGGCCGTGAACTGCCGCACCTTGTTGAGCAAGGGCGCAATAACCGTGGCCTGCTCGCGCTCCGGCAGGTTGCCAAACCATTGCCAGTCAGGGCCAAGGCCAACCGGGTCGTCCAGGTCGGCCAGCACGGAGACGCGAAAGGTCGGGTCGAGGAACAGACGCGGCAAGTCGAGCAACGTGGAACCGCTGCGCCGGGCTAGCGTGAGCAAACCCATGTGCGCCAGTTGACTCGTGCGTGGCCCCCAGTAGGCACTCCACAGGTTTTGGAACAACTCGCCGAGTTGGTCGGCGACCAATGACGGGTCAGGCGAGCCACTAAAGGGATTGAAGCCGACAGCGTAATCCGGGTCGGTGGGGTCGAGGTACACCACATCGCTCGTGCGTTCCGGTGGGATGCTGTCCAGCAAGTCTTGAATGAGGTCGCCGTTGGTCTCGACGACGGCCACGCCTCTGCCGGCGGCCAGGTCATCGCGCACGAGGTTCTTTATGAGGCTGGTCTTGCCCGTGCCGATCGGACCGAGGATGTAGAGGCCACGGGTTGAAGCGGTGGCGGTAATTGCCACTGGGCGGGAGACGCCGGCAAAGTTGCTGGTACCCAGTATCCGACCACTGCTCGGCAAGCTACGACTAGGCACCAATGCCTTAGCGGCTCCCAGCTCCAGGCCGGGCAGGTCTGGGCCATCGACCGGCCAGCCGATGACGGCGGCCAGCTCATTGACGCTGACGTAGCGGCCCCGCTGGCCAAACAGTCGCAGCAGTTGGCCGAGCCAATAGCTGTCCGCGACCAGATGGCCGTGCGGCGTGGACAGGCTACGTAGGACGGTGGCGGTGCGGTGCAGCAATTCCCTAGTTCTGGCGGATGTGGCGGCGTTGACGCGCAGCTCGCCGTAGGCGCTCAAACCGGGCAGTGCCAACTTGGCTTTGAGGGCTTGAGCGTGGCCTTGGCTGCGGCGCTCCGGGGTGACAACCAAGCGGGGGCGGATGGTCGGGCGCAGTGTCCAGGTCAGCCGGACAGTCTCGGGCTCATACAGCGGGAACAGGCTAGACAAGAGGCTGGCGCTCGTGGCGGCCAGCTCGCCCTCACGGATAGCGGCAGTTGCCGGGGCGAGTTGCCACAGCAAGCGGCGAGCGTGTCTGGCTTGCGGCGGCTCAATGGTGTCCAAGCGCAGGCTGGGTATGGCTGCCCGTAGAACGCCAGTTAGCACTTCATCAGCATTGGCGCTAACCGCCAGGCGGTGGGTCAGGCCCTCATGGTCAGCGCATAGGTCAAACAGCAAACGGGTTTGGTGGGATACCCCCGAAAAAGCCGACAGGGCGGCTATGACCGCCTCTTGGCTGACATCACGGGGGAACCTGAGCCGGTACCAGGCCAGGTTCGCCGCACTCATGGCTTTGGCCGCCGTGTTCGCTTTGGGTGTGAGGCGTTGCCTGCCTTTTCTTGGGCGGCAACAATACGGGCGTGTTGCAGCAATGCCCAGGCGAACTTGTCCCAGTCCACTTCTGGGCGTCGCTCGGCCCGGACGGACACGCGCGTCAGTCTCTTTCTTGGTGTTGTTTTTCTCTGCTTGGGCATGGCGTGACCTCCTTCTCACTTTCACTACTTGCTGCCGGGGCAAGGTCACGCGGCTTTTCCTGAAACGTAACCTTCTATTATCTCCCAGCCGTCCTTGGCCGGTCAAGTGTGGGATTTACATAGAGCTCACCAACGGCGAGTGTGGAAAAAGACCAGTCGCACAATGACGAGGACAGAGGCAAGCACTACGAGAGACAGGAGGACATGCGGCAAGATGGCGGCCAGCAGCTCTAGAGCAATAACGCTGGCCACCAAGCCGAGAATGAGTTGTTCGAGGGGGCGGCGGTTGTTGTTCATTGGTTCTGGCCGCCCGAACGCTGAATGACACCGCCGACGTAGCGGCTGGAAGCACCCTTCAAAGCGTCCTGGAACAAGCGATGGGCCGTTTCGTCCCTCACCAGGTCAACTACGCGGCTGGTCTCCTCGTGCTTCAAGGCACTGTCAGCCAGAGCGTCCAGACGCTCCGTGTGCAACAAACGCTCAGCTTGCTCAGTCATGGACTGCACCTTGGCGCGGGCTACCACGCGAGCCTCGGCCAGGATGGTTTCGTCTTCAATGCGGGCCAACTCGACAGCGGTCTTCATGCGGCCTCGGCCAATCTTCTGGCCGACACGGTATGCCTGGAAGGGCGTCAGGTCGGTGGCTATACGGCGCATCAGCTCGTTGCTGGCCAAGGCGCGGGGTTGGGACGAAACAACGTCCGGGATGGAGCGGGGCTCAATGTCGGTCATGGCTTAGGTTCCTTTGCTTGCTGGTTCCGCCTTGCAAATGGCGGCTCAATCAGCAGAATGCATCCACCCTGGGTTATTGACCTACTAGAAATATTTCGGCACCATCCGAAGCCGGATTCCTGGAGAGCGCTTCGTTCGGGTCTATGGAAGACTTCCCGGCGCGATGGCCCGGCCGCAACTCCCACCCCGCTTGATTCCCCGCCAGCCCAAGACAGCGTTGGCCTGGGCGATGCAGAAGCAACGAAT
>JBAPMC010000127.1:0-1815 GCA_049278415.1 Solirubrobacteraceae bacterium | reverse complement strand
ACTAAATTCACGCCGCCGCCCGGGCAAGCGACCACGGTTTGGCAGAATGCGAGCAGACATGAATCGAGACGAAGTCCTCAAAGCCCTGGAGGTAGTCATCGATCCAGAGCTGCGCCGCTCGATCGTCGAGCTCGAGATGGTGCGCTCCATCGATATCTCCGAGAACGGCGTGGTTGATGTAACCGTGTCGTTGACAACCGCCGGCTGCCCAATTCGCGGCCACTTCCAGACGTCCGTCGCCCAGGCCGTCTCCGCGCTCGAGGGCGTCACGCACGTGAACGTCTACTTCGACGTGCTGAGCGACAGCGAGAAGAGCGCCCTGCAACAGAAGCTTGGGCGCGCCAGCCTGCCGGCGGGCGCGCTTGCGCAGGTGTCCAACGTGCTCTGCATTGGCTCGGGCAAGGGCGGTGTTGGCAAGTCCACGCTGACCGCCAACCTCGCAGCTGCGCTGACGGGAGACGGCAAGCGCGTCGGCATCCTCGACGCCGACGTGTGGGGCTATTCGATCCCGCGCATGTACGGCCTCGGCGCAACTCGCCCGCCCGTCTCGGCGCAGCGCAAGATCCTGCCACTGGAATCCCACGGCGTGAAGGTCATGTCGATCGGATTCTTCTTGGAGGAGGACGCCGCCGTGGTGTGGCGCGGCCCAATGCTGCACAAGGCGCTCAACCAGTTCCTGCAGGACGTCGAATGGGGCGCGCTCGACTACCTCTTGATCGATCTGCCACCGGGCACAGGGGATGTCTCGATGACACTCGCACAGCTGCTCCCCCAAGCACAGTTCGTGATCGTCACAACCCCTCAGCCCACCGCCCAGAAGGTGGCGCGCCGCTCGGCTGAGATGGCCAACAAGGTGTCGCTTGAGATCTGCGGAGTGATCGAGAACATGTCCGGCTTCACAACACCGGACGGTGAGCGCTACGCGATCTTTGGAGAGGGCGGCGGCAAGGATCTCGCTGATGAGCTCGACGTACCGCTGCTTGGCAGGGTTCCGCTCACAATGCCGCTACGCGAACATGCCGACAGCGGCATTCCTCTCACGATCGAGGACCCCGACGACCCAGCTTCCCAGGCGATCCGCCAGGCCGCACGCGGCCTGATCGCGATGGCGCCCATGGAGCTACCCACACTGCCGCTCCTCGCGGTCGCGCCGAGCGGGACGGGGATTGCGCCGCCCCCGGCGAGCCCAAAGCCCGCCGGTATGTCACTGCCGATGGCCTAAACCTCCCGTCCCAAACATGGGCCAGCCCGCTTACGGGCCAGTAGGAAGGGCCTATTAGATGCACTCCCAATCTGGCCGGCCCGCTTGCGGTCCGGTAGGAGGGCTTCTAGATGCATTTCCCAATCTGGCCGGGCCGCGCCAACGGTCCGGTAGGTAGGGCTAGGCTACTTAGTATTGGCGAAGTACTCGGCGTTGATCTGCGAGAACTTCTGCCACTCGTCGGGAAGCTGGTCCTCGGCGAAGCAGGCATCCACAGGGCAGGCCTCAACGCATGCGTCGCAGTCGATGCACTCCTCTGGGTCGATGTAGAGCATCTCCGCCGCGTCGTAACCGGGCTCATCGGGCGTCGGGTGGATGCAATCCACAGGGCACACCTCGACGCAGGAATTGTCCTTCGTGCCAATGCACGGCTCAGCGATTACGTAGGCCATTCGCTTCCTTCTCGATCGTTTGGGGCTTCTGGGACGGGATGACGAATAGTAGCGAGGCCGGCTAGTAGGCTAGCTTTGGATGATGCTTTTGCTCACTGGAGCCACCGGGCTGGTCGGCTCGGCCCTGCTGCGCCGCCTCGTAGCCGAAGGACAACCCGTGCG
>JBAPMC010000126.1:0-6421 GCA_049278415.1 Solirubrobacteraceae bacterium | reverse complement strand
GTTTCATCCTTGCCGGCACGCCGCAGTCGATTGAAGTCCACAACCGTGTAAAGACCGAAGATCGCAAGTCCGAACAGGGCATAGGCGGTATAGAGCGCCGGGATGTGAACGAAGATCAGCACGATGCCCGCGCCAATCAGTCCCAGCAGCAACCAAAACAGTGTCCGGTACAGGAACGACAGATCGCGACGGATCGCATAGCCACCCGCACCCAAGCCGCCAACGAACAGGGCGGTCGCGCCGAATGCCTGGCGGACCGCAGTTGGGTCGGTAGCCGCGTAGTAGTTGACGGTAGTGGCGACACTGGCGCCGAGCAGCAGGCCGAAGGCCAGCAGAAGCGCAAATGCCAGGCTGTGGTTGCCGCGTGCGTTGGCCACGTTGAGACCAACCAGGCAGCCGAGTGCAACCAACCAAGCAATGAACCAGCCGGCGCCGCCCCAATCGCGAGCGACGTATACGCCAAGTGTCGCAAACGCAACCGTGAGGGCAACAAGGCCCATCACCCGGCCGAACAGAGTCTGTGTTCGTGCTGGAGTCAGACCCGCCGCATAACCCGTGGAGCTCATCGTGGAGATCCTACGGATTCCTCGGGGAAGCTGTGAGCCCGTCTGATCCGCGAGTCCGCACTAGGATGGTTGCACGTTTCGCTTGCTCCACAGACCCTCATGGCTTAAGCGGCTTGAACGCACCGTGCCGCTTGGCCCAATGCTGGTGGCGGGTCAGCTGGTCTTCATGGCCGGTCAGCATCTCGCTCGGCTCGATGGGGTTCAACGCCGCAGGCTGCTAGCCCTCCTGCGCCAGTCCCGAGGGCGGCCGAGCTCACTGAGCGATGTCGAGCGGGAAGAGCTCTTCGCCTTGCTCGCGAGCCTCGAGCCACGCCTGTTCTTTGGGTCGACGCTTAGAAGGCTCAGCCCGATGCCCATACCGAAGCGACTGCTCTATGGCCCACGCGACAGTGCTGCGAGGAAGGCCGCTTCACAGAAGTCTTGACCGGAGGACGGGCGTCTTATGTTGGGTGTCGGACTTGCCGCTCAGTCAATCAGCCGTCTGCCGAGCCTTGAGATCGCAAGCCGCCACATCACCAACGCAAATGCGATCAGCACTGCCGCATGCCAGAGATCAGCCGGCCCAAGCAGGCCGAATGAGGCGTCGCGGACGAGTTGAACGCAGTGGTAGAGCGGGTTGAATTGAGCGAGTGTTCGCAACCCGGCAGGCAGTGCCGAGACGGGGAAGAATGTCCCGGCGACCAGGAAGAGCGGTGTGAGCACCGCGCTCGTTATGTAGTTGAAGTTGTCGATCGTCTTGGCCACCGCGGCGATGGTCACCCCGAACGCGGCGAACCCAAATCCGGTGACGAACCCGATGAAGGGCACCAGCAGCATCCCCACGTCAGGTTTCAGCCCGAACGCGATTCCCACAAGCAGTGGAGCAAGCCCGTATACGCCTGCGCGCATGGAGATCCACAGCACCTCAGCTGTGATCAGCTCCTCGACATCCACGGGCGCAGCAAGGATCGCGTCGTAGGTACGCTGGAACTGCCAGCGGATGAACGTGTTGAACATGCCCGGGAACGCCGAGGAGAACAGCACCGCCGTCGCCACAACGCCGGTAGCCACATACTGGACGTAGTCAACGTGGCCCACTTTTGCCACGAGCGACCCGAAGCCGAGTCCGAACGCAAGCAGGTAGATCGTGGGCTGCACGATCGAGGAGAACGTGGTCGCCTTCCAGTAGCGCCCGAAGAGCGCCACGTCGCGGCTCATAACCCCTGCAAGCGCCGCCGGTTCCAGGCGGCGTATGCGACGAGTCTCACTGGTGCTCGATTGTGTATTTCCCGTGGAGCCCTGCTGTGTGTCCCCTGCGTATGCGCTCACTCGATCTCCTGCCCGGTGAGCGCCACGAATGCGTCCTCTAGATTGGCTGGACGACGCACGCCTTCTGGAGCCAGCCCGTCAAGTGACTCCGCGCGCATGATCGCCACCGCCGGTCCGCTGCGACGGCAGGCCCAACCGTTACTTGCGGCCAGCTCGCTCACCTCCGCCAATCGGTCCGCGGGACCGTAGACCTCCACAACCTGCTCCCCTGCGTGCTCCTTGACGAGATCAGCCGGTGTGCCCTGGGCGATGATCTGTCCGTGGCTCATCACCGCAACCGTATCTGCGAGGCGCTCCGCCTCCTCGATGTAGTGGGTGCTCATGAGCACCGTAACCCCTCCACTGCGCAGCCGGTCTATCAGCGACCACAGCTCCTGGCGCACCTGTGGGTCGAGCCCAACAGTTGGCTCGTCGAGCAGCACCAGCCGTGGCTGGTGAATCAGCCCCCGTGCAACCAGCAGTCGCCGACGCATACCGCCTGAGAGATCTCGCACGATCGTGTCCGCCCGTGGCACGAGGTTTGCGATCTCAAGCGCCCGTTGAACCGCTGCAGGCCGCTCAATGCGCGCCACTCGGTACAAGCGCGCGAACACCGTGAGGATCTGTCGGCAGGTCAGCTCGACGTCGAGGTTGTCCAGCTGCGGCACCACTCCCATCTCAAGCCGCGACTGCTTGGATTCACGCGGAAGCTCATAGCCCAGCACCGAGAGCTTGCCCTCGTCGGCAAGCGTTTGTGCCGTGAGCATTCGCATCGTCGTCGACTTTCCTGCTCCGTTGGGCCCGAGCAATCCGAAGCACACGCCGGTTGGGACCTCCAGGTCGAGCCCATTCACGGCCACTATCTGTCCATAGCGCTTGACCACGCCATGGAGGGAGATGGCTGGGGTGTCGCCCGAAATCACTGGAGAGCGCCGTCGACTGCGCTGACTGTGCCTGAGGCTGTCACAACTACATGTGTACCAAGTGCGAGCGCCTGCTCGCCATGCACGCGTGCAAGCAGCAGCGGCATGCTTGGCGAATCCTCGGTGCGGATACGCAGAAGCGCGTCGTGCCCGTAGTAGCGACACTGCTCAACTGTGCCACTGAGACCTTCGCCGCCCTCTGCTAGGGGTCTGACTTGTAGCTGCTCTGGTCGCACCACGACGACGCCTTGAGTGTCTGTCGACGCTCTCGCGCTCCCTTTGCGCAGCTGCAGCACACCAAGCGATGTTCGTGCACAACCGTCCTTGAAGGATGCCTCGATCAGGTTCGCCTCGCCGAGGAAGCCCGCCAGGCGTGCATCCGTGGGCGCCCCATAGATCTCTGTAGGGCTTCCCTGCTGGATGATTGTTCCGTCGCGTAGCACCGCTACGGAGTCTGCCAGCGAGAGCGCCTCCTCCTGGTCGTGGGTCACAAGCACCGTTGTCGTCCCTTGTCGGCGCAGCAGTGCGCTGACTTCCTCGCGCACTGCGCCGCGTAGCGTCGCATCCAGCGAGGAGAACGGCTCGTCGAGCAAAAGCAGGGCCGGTCGGCGCGCGAGCGCTCGGGCGAGTGCTGCGCGCTGCTGCTCACCGCCTGAGAGCTCATGCGGCATGCGCTCTGCAAGCGAGGCCAGGCCCACCATCTCGAGCAGCTCGCTCACGGTGGCACCGCGCCGCTCGGCGCGGGAGAGGCCGAATCCGACGTTCGCCCGCACATTGAGATGGGGAAAGAGCGCGCCCTCCTGTGGCACATATCCAATGCCGCGCCGCTCTGGAGCGACGTAGGTACGTCCATCGTCAAGCACATGCCCTGACAGCGCGACTCGTCCGCGCTGGGCGCGCTCGAAGCCCGCGATCACCCGCAGCAGCGTCGTCTTGCCGCAGCCTGAGAGGCCAAGTACTGCGTTCAGTGATCCTGCTGCCACCTCGAGGTTGACGCTCCGCAACACCTCCGTTGAGGCATAGCCCTTCCACAGATCCTCCACTTCGAGTGTGCCCGCGTGGCTCACGGCGGCATTCTCCTTGTGAGACCTGCCATGCGGCGGCTGAGCAGATAGGCGGGTATGGCTGAGATTGCGACGATCAACGCCGCATACGGGGCGGCGGCGCCGTAGGAGAAATCGCTTGTGTAGACCCAGAACTGCGTGGCGAGCGTGTTGATGCCCGTTGGTCTCAACAGCAGCGTTGCCGTCAGCTCGGTACAGGAGGAGATGAACACCAGCAGGAAAGCGACGCCGAGTCCCGGGGCGATCAGCGGGAGTGTGACCGTCAGCCACACTGCTGCAGGGCGACGGCCGAGTGAGCGCCCGACCTCCTCCAAGCGCAGCGGCGCCAGCGCGAGGGCGGCGCGCACGCCTACGACCGCAAGTGGCAGGAACAGGATGGCGTAGGCGACAACCAGCTCGAGTGCGCTCTGATAGAAGGGCAGCGCGTAGCGAACCGAGAAAGACACGAGCCCGAGGGCGACAACCAGACCGGGGAGCGCCTGTGGCAGTAGCGCCAGGCGCTCGATTGTGGTTGAGAGGCGATTGCGATAGCGCATCGCTGCCACTGTTACCGGGATAGCCAGTACTGTGGAAAGTGCCGCTGCAGCTGCGCTGAGCTCGGCCGTATGAACAGCGTCTGTCAGGATCGACGCCGAAGGCAGCGTGGTCGAGCCGCCGCGGATCGACCAGTAGGCCAGGGCGCCGAGCGGCACGCCGAGCGCTAGTACTGCAAGCGCGGCAAGTCCTATCAGCACAGGGATTGTCAGCATTCCCAGTGACACCTTCGGCGCATTGCGCCGCGCGCCTGCTCCGATCCTCGCGAGTCGCCCACTGCCCACGAGCACGAGCTCGCCCGCGAGCGCCGCAATGCCGAGCGCCACGAGCACGAGCGACAGCGCACATGCTGCGGCGGCGTTGAACCCGAGCTTGAACTCAGTGAAGATCGCCACGGTAAACGTCTGGTACTGGAGGATCTCAAAAGCGCCGTACTCGGCGAGCAGGCCAAGCGTCACCAATAGGCAGCCGCCCAGCACTGCGGGGAGCATTTGACGCAGGGTCACCTTGAAGAACACCTTCCAAGCACCCATGCCGAGGCTACGTGCCACCTCCTCGAGCGCGGGATCGACGCCTGCCAAACCCGCAACCGCCGGAAGGAACACCAACGGATACAGCGAGAGCGTCATGATCATCACTGCCGCCAGGTACCCGTGGAGACCGTGGTCGATTGAGACCCAGCCGAAGCCAACGACGAAGTCAGGGATGCCCAACGGCAATACGAGCAAGACAGTCCACAATCGTCGAGCGGGAATCGTCGTGCGCTCGACACACCAAGCGCCCGCAACGCCGATCGCGAGGCACAGGACAGTGCACGCAACCACCAGGCGCAGCGTGTTCCACAGCAGCACCGCCGTGTTATGGCGGAACAGCAATCGTTCAAGCTCACTCCAGCCGGATTGCTGAGCCTCGACTATCAGGAACACGAGCGGCAGCAATACGAGCGCGCCTACGAGCGCTGCACCGATAGCCGTTGCCAGCGGCAAGCGCCGTCGCCCCGCCCAGGCGCGCGCCAAGCGGCCGGTCGCGCGGGGGGCGGGGGAGGCGAGCGTGCTCATCTTCTCCTGCCGTGCCTAGAGCAACCCGAGCTTCTGCTCGAGTTCCAGCGGGGTGGAGCCGTCGCCTAGTTCGGAGAGCGTGATGGACGCCGGTTCGAGCTCAGCGAAAGGACGCAGTCCCTTGGCGGGACTCACGCCAGGGCGCAACGGATACTCGTAGCTATGGCTGTGCGCGAGCACTTCTTGGCCTTCTGTGCTTACCAGGAACGCCACGAATGCTTGAGCCGCCGCCTGGTGCGAGCTTGACTTCAGCACTGCTGCGCCGGACACGTTGAGCAGGTCGCCAGGATCATGCGCTGCGTAGTAGTGAAGCGCTGAGTGCAGGCCTGACTGGCCGACCTCGTCGCGCAGGCGATACCAGTAGTAGTGGTTGATCAGCCCAATTGCACTCTCACCGTTGTTGACCTGGGCTACCACTGTCTCGTTGTCGGGGTAGATCTTGCTATTTGCCTTCATGCCCTTCAGCCACTTTTCGGCGGCTGCAGCCCCGTCGAACTTGGTGATTGAGGTAATCAGAGGCTGGAAGTCTGTCTCAGAAGGGGCTATGCCGAGCTTGCCCTTCCACTTTGGCTCGGCGAGCGCGAGGATCGAGCTCGGCAGGCTGGAAGGCGAGACCTGACTGGTGTTGTAGACAAGCACTGAGACGCGCCCTGAAACACCTACCCAATCCCCGCTCGTTGAGTTGTAGCGGGCCGGAATCGCCGCGAGGGTGCTTGCATCCAGAGGCGCGAGCAGAGCCTGTTTGCCCAGGCGTTCTAGTGGGGGCGTGTTCTCGGTATAGAAGACGTCCGCTGGTGAGTTGGAGCCCTCCTGGATGATCTGGTCGGCGAGTTCCGCCTCATCGCCCGGGCGCACGTTGACCTTCACGCCTGTGTGCTTCTCAAAGGCGCTTACCAGCATCGCCGTAGTCTGTTCGTGTTGGCCGCTGTAGAGCGTGATCGACTGGCCCGCGATTGACCCAGGCGGGGAGGTTGTGGTTGCTGTGGAGC
>JBAPMC010000125.1:0-5312 GCA_049278415.1 Solirubrobacteraceae bacterium | reverse complement strand
GCGCAGACGGCGGGGCGCCGCCGCTTGAGCAATACAGCCTGATCGGGGACTGCCAGGGGTCGGCGCTCGTGTCTGGCAGTTGCTCGATCGACTGGTGCTGCCTGCCGCGGTTTGACAGCGGCAGCTGCTTTGGGCGGTTGCTTGACTGGGAGAAGGGCGGGCACTGCGCGGTGCGCTTCGCCGAGGGGCCCACCCAAACGAGTGGCAGCTCGTATGTGGAGGACACGCTGGTGCTCGAGACGATCCTGCAGGGAGAGGACGGGTCGGTGCGGGTGCTCGACTGCTTTGCGATGCGCGAGCACGGCGCCCAGCAGCCACGACGCGAGATCGTTCGGATCATCGAGTGCCAGCAGGGCAGCGCGGACATCGAAGTGCAGATCGCACCGCGTTTTGACTATGGGTCTGTGCGCCCATGGCTGCGTCGCGCCGAGATTGATGTGTTCACGGCGATCGGCGGTGACGACGGCCTTTTGATCTGGAGTGACGGAGAGCTCTACAGCGACGGGGAGAACCTGTGCGCACGCGCATCGCTGCATGCCGGCGAGCGACTACGACTGCTGATGCGATTCGTCCGACCGCATTTGCTCGAGTACGAGCAGACCTCTGACCTGGATGGCGAGAGCATCGATGCTCGGGTGGCGGAGACGATCGAGTGGTGGCAGCGCTGGCGCACGCGGCTGCACCGCGACGGCGTCGACCAACAGGCCGTGGTCCGCTCGGCTTTGACGTTGAAGGCGCTGACCTACGCCCCGACGGGCGCGATCGTCGCGGCTCCCACCGCCTCACTGCCCGAGACGCTCGGTGGTGAGCGCAACTGGGACTACCGCTTCAGTTGGATCAGGGATTCGGCGCTGACGGCGAACGCACTGGCTGAGATGGGCTGTGGGCGAGAGGCTGAGCGGTTCAGGCACTTCATCGTGCGCAGCTCCGCCGGGCACGCCGAGGATTTGCAGATCCTGTTCGGGATCGGCGGGGAGCGACGAATCCTCGAGCAGCAGCTCGACCTGGCGGGCTACCGCGACTCGCGGCCGGTGCGCGTCGGAAACCAGGCGGCTCGCCAGCTGCAACTGGACGCGCTTGGAGAGATCCTGAACCTCGCTTGGCGCTGGCACCGACGCGGCCAGTCCCCCGATGACGATGAGTGGCGGTTCTTCTCTGAGCTCGTCGAGACGGCGGTCGAGCGCTGGCAAGAGCCCGACCGGGGAATCTGGGAGTGGCGCGGTGAGCCACGCCACTTCGTGCATTCCAAGGCCTGCTGCTGGGCGGCCGTGGATCGCGGGCTACGGCTCGCTGAGGAGTGCATGCGCAAGGCGCCCGTGCGGCGCTGGGAGAAGGCGCGCAAGGAGATCCGCGAGGGGATCGAGGAGCACGGGTTCGACGCCGAGCGCGGCGTGTTCGTGCAGTGCTTCGATGAGCCCGAGTTGGACGCTGCGCTACTGCTGCTTCCCAGAATCGGATTCGTGGAGTTCGAGGACGAGCGGATGCTCAACACCGCCCGAGCGATCCACCAGGAGCTGGGGGTGCAGGGCTTCGTACGGCGCTACAAACGCGATGACGGCCTCCCAGGTGAGGAGGGCGCGTTTTTGGCGTGCTCTTTCTGGCTGGCGGAGTGCTATGCGCGCCAGGGGCTGACCCAAGACGCGCGCGAGGTGTTCGACCGGGCAATGAGCGCCGCGAGCCCTCATGGTCTGTTCTCTGAGCAAGTCGATCCCGATAGCGGCGAGCTGCTCGGAAACTTCCCCCAGACGCTCACCCACCTCTCTCACGTCGAGGCGGCGCTCGCGCTGGCGCAGAGCCCTGCCGCTGTTTCCGCTGAATCGCTGGAGGGCAGGTAGAAGGCTGATGTCCAACACGCTGAGCTCGACCCAGTCCGGTGTGGCGGTGCAGAGCGTGCGAGCACGCGCGTTCACCATACCCACGGACGCTCCGGAGGCGGACGGCACGCTAAGTTGGAGCTCTACGACGCTCGTGCTCGTCGAAGTCAGTGCCGACGGGCAGACGGGCCTCGGATTCAGCTATAGCGCGGGCGCAGCCGCCACACTAGTGCAGGAGCTCTTGTGCGACGCGGTCGTGGGTATGAATGCTCTCTCTCCGGCCGCGGCATGGCAGCGAATGCGAGCGGCAGTGCGCAATGTCGGCTACCCCGGGGTTGCGGCTAGCGCGATCTCAGCCGTGGACATCGCCTTGTGGGACTTGAAGGCGCGTCTGCTCGACGTGGCGTTGTCGAGCCTGCTCGGGCGCGTGCGCGAGATGGTGCCGGTGTATGGCAGCGGCGGGTTCACCTCCTACACGGACACGCAACTGGAGCACCAGCTCGCTGGCTGGGCCGAGCAGGGGATCGCCAATGTGAAGATGAAGGTGGGCTCAGAGCCCGACCGCGACCCTGAACGGGTGCGCCGCGCGCGCGCCGCGATCGGTGAGAACGTAGGGCTGTTCGTGGACGCAAACGGCGCCTATGAGCGTAAGCAGGCGCTGCGACTGGCCGAGGTGTTCGAGCAGGAGGCGGGCGCGAGCTGGTTTGAGGAGCCTGTCTCCTCCGATGATCTGGAGGGCCTGCGGCTGCTGCGCGACCGCGTGCCTGCCGGAATGGACATCGCCGCCGGGGAGTATGGCTATGACCTCTTCTACTTCCGGCGCATGCTCGAGGCGGGCGCCGTGGATGTGCTGCAGGCGGATGTCACGCGCTGCGGCGGCATCACACAGCTGCTGCAAGTCGCCGCGCTGTGCGCCGCGCATGGTGTGCTGCTCTCCGCGCATACCAGTCCGACGGTCCATGCGCATGTGTGCGCGGCGATCGCGCCGCTTGCGCATGTCGAGTATTTCCACGATCACGCACGGATAGAGCAGCTGCTCTTCGAGGGTGCTCCTGAGCTTGTGGACGGCGCCCTGCGCCCGGACCCGCAGATTCCGGGGCTAGGGCTGGCGTTGCGCGAGCGCGAGGCGGAGCGATTTGAGCGCTGATGCCCGACACGTTGCACGCCTATCAGCACGTGGAGGGCATCTACTTTCCGATCGCGATCGGGGTGTTTGCGCTCGTCCTCGGCGCGCTGCTGGTCTTGCTAGTGCGTGGCGCACGACGGCGCGCGGCGCCCGGGCGCACGTCAGACGCGCTCGGGTTCGAGATCGTCTATGCGGCTCTGCTGGCGTGCATGGCGACATTCCTCGTGGTTGTGACGTTCCGCGCGGAGACGCCGATCGACCGCATCGTTGCGCGTCCGGCGCTGCGCATCGGGGTGACGGCAGCGCAGTGGAGCTGGCGCTTTGAATACCCAAACGGCGCCGTGGTCGCCGCGGTCTCGACGTGGCGCCCGCCGGTCGCGCTCGTGCCGACGGGCGTAGAGGTCGAATTCAGCGGTAGCTCACGCGACGTGATCCACGGATTCTGGGTACCCCAACTGCACTTCCAGCGCCAGTTTCTTCCCGCCTACACGACGCGCTTCGATCTGCGCTTCGATGAGGCCGGGCGCTACAGCGGCGCGTGCTCGGTCTTCTGCGGCGACCAGCACTCAGAGATGCACTTCGCGATCGAAGCGGTCAGCCCTGAGCGCTTCCAGCGGTGGCTCCAGTCGCAGATGCCCCGGTCCACCCGAACAGGCATCGCGAAAACGACGAACGCGACGGGACAGGCATCGTGAGCACCGTGGCGATGCCAGTGCGCACAGCGCCGCTGCGCACGCTCGCGTCGAGCGACCACAAGCGCGTGGCGATCCACGCGGGCGCGGTCGCGTTCGTCTTCTTCATCGCCGGTGGCGTGCTCGCGCTGATCATGCGCAGCCAGCTCGCGGCGGATGGCGGCGTTGTCTCCCAAGACACCTACAACCAGCTGTTCACGATGCACGGCTCGACGATGGTCTACCTGTTCGTCGTCCCGATCGGACTCGCGGTCGGTCTGTACTTCGTGCCGTTGCAGGTCGGCGCGGCCGAGGTCGCGGGGCCGCGCGTCGCGCTCGCCGGCTTTTGGCTGCTGGTGTTCGGTGGCCTTTCGATGTGGTCGGGTTTTCTCACGAGCGGCGGCGCGGCGGCGGCGTCGTGGTGGGGCTTTGATCCTCTGTCTGACTCGTTGCACTCGCCGGGCAGTGGCATGGAACTATGGATCTTCGGGGTGATCATGGCGACCGCCGGGCAGATGCTGTGGGCCGGTTGCCTTCTAGTCACTGCGCTGCGAGGCCGCGCGCCGGGGATGACTTTGATGCGGATGCCGGTGTTCAGCTGGTCGATGGTCGCGACGTGCCTGCTGATCGTGTTCGCGTTCCCGGCGCTGATCGTCGCGCTCGTGCTGCTGTGGGCTCAGCGTCACTTCGGTGGCGTGCTCGATGGTGGCCTCGGCGCGGTCGACTATCAGCAGCTGTTCTGGTTTTACGGGCACCCGGTTGTCTACGTGATGTTCTTCCCTTTCATCGGGATGGTTGGGGAGATCGTCTCGACGTTCTCGGGGCGGAGATTCTTCGGCCACAACGCCTTCATCATCGCGCTGCTTGCTTTCGCGGGACTGTCGATGACGGTGTGGGCGCACCACATGTTCACGATGGGCCAGTCGACGAACAAGTATTTCGCGCTGACCTCGACGCTTTTGATCGTGCCGGCCGGGATCGAGTACCTCGACCTGTTTGGCACGCTCTGGCGCGGGCGTCTGCGCTTCACCACCGCGTTCCTGTTCGCGCTCGGCTTCATAGTGCAGTTCTTGGTGGGCGGGTTGACGGGAATCATCCTCGCTTCGCCGCCACTTGATTACGGGTTGAACATGTCCTATTTCGTGGTGGCGCATTTCCATTACACGATCTTCGCGGGCAGCGCGTTTGGCTTGTTCGGCGGTCTTTATTACTGGTTTCCGAAGGTCAGCGGCGTACTGTTGGGAGAGCGCCTGGGCAAGTTGCACTTCGTGCTGATGACGATCGGGGCGAACCTCGCGTTCTTTCCGATGTTCGTGCTTGGCGCCGAGGGGATGACGCGCCGTATCGCGGACTATCCGACCTCGGCCGGCTGGCAGGGACTGAACATTCTCGAGACGGTCGGCGCGGGCGTGATCGCGCTGTCGGTACTCGTGTTCGTCGTCAACGTGCTTGTCTCGCTGCGCGTGCGCCGGCCAGCTGGCGCGGACCCGTGGCACGGTCAGACGCTGGAGTGGGCGACGACCTCGCCGCCGCCGCGACACAACTTCGAGGAGCTGCCGCCGATCCGCTCGTTCGCGCCGCTGCTCGACGCGCGCGAAGCGAGCGAACGCGCGGCGCCGCCCGCACAAATAGAGGGAGCGTCGGCGTGAGGCGCGGAGCAGTAGTGCTGCTTGGGTGGGGCCTGTGGCTCGGCGTGATGAC
>JBAPMC010000124.1:0-1521 GCA_049278415.1 Solirubrobacteraceae bacterium | reverse complement strand
GTTGCAGGGCGTATCCGTGGATGGGAGCCGTATCAGCGCGACGCTGAAGCCGGCGTCATGGAACGTGATTCATTTGGCGGCGAACTGACCGAAGCCAGCCAGGACTGGCCAGCGATGCCCAGCCTGCGCAGCGAGGACGTCCAACATGCTCGAGCGGAAATCGGGACCGAAGAAGCGGACCAGGCCCGAAAGTCAATCGAGCGAACCGCAGACCGAGCGCACGCGAACGGCGCCGAAACCAAACGGCATTCGCAGCTTCCTGAACGTCAATCCCGAGCAGCAGTTCGAAATTGTCCGCGGTCTCGCCTCGCCGGTCCGGGTGCGCATCCTGCGGCTGTTGCGGCAGCGCGGGCCGCTCAATGTCAACCAGATCAGCGAGGCGCTGGGACTGCCGCAATCGACCATCGCCACCAACATCCAGATTCTGGAGGAGTCCGAACTGATCGACACCGAGATCGGCAGAGCCCGCAAGGGCCAGCAGAAAATCTGCGCCGCGCGGTTCGACGAGATCGTGATCCGGCTCGACGGCGAGGAGACCAGCCGGCAAACGGACATCATCGAGGTCGAGATGCCGCTCGGGCTCTACACCAGCTATAACGTATCGGCGCCATGCGGCCTCTGTTCGACCGAGGGGATCATGGGCGTGCTCGACGTGCCCGATCTGTTTCTCGATCCGTGCCGGGTCCAGGCCGCGCTGATCTGGTTCGGACGCGGCCATGTGGAATACAAGTTCCCCAACAACGCGAAAGTCCTGAACGTCAAGGTCGAGGCGCTCGAATTCGCCATGGAGCTGTCGTCGGAGGTTCCTGGCACCAACGCCAACTGGCCGTCCGACATCAGCCTCTGGGTCAACGACGTCAAGGTCGGAACCTGGACCTCGCCGGGCGATTACGGCGACCGCCGTGGCGTCCATACGCCGCGGTGGTGGAAACTCGAAGGATCGCAGTATGGTGCGCTGACTCAGTGGCATATTTCGTCGAAGGGCACGTTCATGGGCGCCAAGAAGCTGTCCTCGGTGACGTTGGCGCAGCTGCAATTGGCCGAACATCATTCGATCCGGCTGCGGATCGGCATCGATGACAACGCCGCCCATCCGGGGGGCGTCAATATTTTCGGCCGTGGCTTCGGCAACCATAATCATGACATCCTGATGCGGCTGCACCTGAAGTAAGGGCGGCCGCCAGATTACCTGCTCTGACCAGCGGCTGCGCCAATTGAAGTGCCGCCCAGCCCTGCCCGCAAGCGGGAGAGGGTTGGGGTGGGGCCGTGACAAAGACGAAGCGGCAAATTTAGGTGCATCATCTCAAAGTTCTGGCGGGCCCGAGTGGCCAATATTGACCAGCGAGTCGGACATTCGGGTCCCAATCTCGCTTGCGTTGCCGTGAGGCGCGCTCGCCGTTAAGCGCCCGGTGAATCGCGCCGACTGACTGGCAATCCGGCGCCGTCGTTCCCATATGCAGGGACAGCTCGTCCTTTCGAAGGGTTCGCGATTCCGCGACTCCCTCGCCCGAACGCCCACAT
>JBAPMC010000123.1:0-17422 GCA_049278415.1 Solirubrobacteraceae bacterium | reverse complement strand
TGCTCGAGACGTTGCGCGAGGACTTCTCACGGCTGCCCGAGCTGCTGGCGCTGCCTGATCCGCAGCAACCTGAGCTGGATGCGCTCGAGGAGCCGCCGCAGGCGGAGGTTGGAAGCCCAACGGCGGCCGACGAAACTGGGCAGCCGGGAGGCGAGCAGGCCGGCGCGGTGGATCAGCTCGGCCTTTTCTGAGTCGATATAGACGTTGTGAGCTCTCGCGCATCCGCTAAAGCAGGCGGGAGGGTTTGCCGATACCAACTTCACCATCCTCCCAAGCACCACGGCCGGCTCGCGCTTCCTCTCTTCCGCGAGCCGGTCGTTTTTTTTCGCTTGGCTACGCTTGTGCGGTGGCGACACGCATCGTCGAGACCTCGGATTCGCGTCAAACCGAGACGCTGGGGGCCGAGCTTGCCGCTTTCCTTGAGCCCGGCGACGTCGTGCTTGTGCGGGGCGAGCTGGGGGCTGGCAAGACTACGTTGGTTCGTGGCGCCGCCAGGGCGCTGGGAGTCTCGGGTCCAGTCACGAGCCCAACGTTTGGCATCGGCCACCGCTACCAGGGCTCAGATGTGATCGTGTCGCACCTCGATCTCTACCGTCTCGGTGGCCTTCACGAGGAGGAGCCGGCGCTGTTGGACGACTACCTTGGCGCCGGTCGGATCACTTTCGTTGAGTGGCCGGAGGAGACGAGTCCCGAGCTACAGGATGCGTGCTTGCTGGTGACGCTCACCCACCAGGGCGCAGACAGCAGGCGCATCGAGGTGTGCGAGCTCAACAAGCCTCTCAACGAGATGCCCAAGCCCGGTGAGCCAACCGAGGATGTGCATTCTGCCGCCTCGCTCGAGGTGTCGCAATGATTGTGCTCGGCCTGGATACCGCGACCGTCGCAACCGTGGTGGGTCTGACGCTCGCAGACGGAAGCACGCTCCAAGCACGTGATGATCCCACAGGCGAGCAGCGTCCCGGACACGCCACACGGTTGCTGCCGCTCGCAAACGAGCTGCTTGTCGAGGCTGGTCTCAGCTGGAGCGAGCTGGAGCGGATCTCTGTGGGTGTGGGGCCCGGAACCTTTACTGGCTTGCGCATTGGAATCGCCACAGCCCGGGGCCTTTCCCAATCGCTTGGGGTGAGGCTCGTCGGCGTGTCGAGCCTGCGGGCGCTCGCCTACGGAGTGAGCGGCAACACAACAACTGAGGCCGCCGGGACGCCTCCAGTCAGTCGGGAGGATATGTTGGCTGAGCAGGACAGCACGCTTGGCGCCGGCGAGGGCACCGGAGTGTTGGCTGTTATCGATGCACGCCGCGGCGAGGCGTTCGTGGCGGCCTACGACGGCGACATCGAGCTGATCGCGCCACATGCTCTCTCGCCAAGCGCTATGGGTGGGCTGGTCGAACGAGCAGCAGCCCGCACTAACCTCGAGCACTGGATAGCGGTTGGAGATGGGGCGCTGCGCTACCGTGACGCGCTCGAGCGCCCCGGAGTGGTCGTTCCGAGCGCTCGTGCAGCGCTCCACCAGATCCAAGCGCGGGCAATCTGCGCGTTGGGCGCCTGCGCGCCCGAGGATGACGCTCAGGTTGTGCCCGACTACCGGCGTCGGCCGGACGCAGAGATCGCGCTCGAGGGAGCATCTTCATAGTGGGCTCTTCGATTGTGGAGTTCACCGCTGAGGGCTCTTTTTCGCTGGATATCAGGGATCTCGCATATGCCGACCTGCCGCGCGTAATCGCAATCGAGCGCCGCGCATTCCCGACACCCTGGTCGCTTGCAATGTTCGTGCTCGAGCTTTCCAAGTCATCGGGCATCTGCTTGGCAGCGCTTCACGAGGGTCGGCTGGCGGGCTACCTGATCTGCTCGCGATACGACACGGTGTGGCATGTGATGAATGTGGCGGTGGACGTGGATCGCCAGCACAAAGGGGTCGGCTCGGCGCTGCTGGCGGAGCTGTATGAACGGGTGGCTGACGAAGGGGCGCGCTTCACGCTCGAGGTGCGCCGCTCCAACGACGTCGCAATCCATCTCTATGAACGTGATGGCTTTCGCGCCGCCGGTTTGCGCAGGCGCTATTACCAGGACAACGGTGAGGATGCGCTCGTTATGTGGCGCACTCCGGCAACGCTCGCCGGAACGCTCGACGACGTGCCCAACCCCGGCCCAATATGACGATCCTTGCCATGGAGACGAGTTGCGACGACACGTGCGCAGCGGTCATTGGCGACGACGGAAGCATCCGCTCGAATGTGATCTCCTCTCAGCAGGCCCACAATCGCTTTGGCGGGGTTGTGCCCGAGATTGCCTCACGGCATCATCTCGAGCTCGTCAATCTCGTAGTGGAGCGGTCGCTGGATGAAGCGAGCTTGACGCTCGATGAGGTCGACCTGGTGGCGGTAACACAGGGCCCAGGGCTTGTCGGGGCGCTACTCGTCGGATTGTCAACCGCGAAGGCGCTCGCGGCGGCTCGCAAGTTGCCGCTCGCGGCGATCGACCATCTCCAGGGACACGTGGCCGCCAACTTCCTCGTGTCCGAGCAGGATGCCGGCCGCGAGGCGTTCGAGCCTCCTTTCCTGTGCCTGATCGCGAGCGGCGGCCACACGCTGCTTGCCCGCGTGCACGATCACGAGGGCTTCCAAACGCTCGGCCGTACCCTTGATGACGCTGCTGGAGAGGCGTTCGACAAGGGCGCGAGGATGCTTGGCCTCGGCTATCCGGGTGGGCCTGCGCTCGAGCGTCTCGCCAGCACAGGAGATCCCGAGGCGTTTGAGTTCCCAGCTTCCGGCTCGCGCTCACGCGGCGGGCGAGGCGCCACAAGCGCCTTTGGGCGCAGCCTCGACTTCTCGTTTGCGGGGTTGAAGACCTCATTGCTCTACAAGCTGCGCGAGCTCAGTGAGGAAGACCAGCGCGAGCGAGCAGCTGACTTGGCGGCGTCCTACCAAGCCGCCATCGTGAAGCACTTGTTGCTGCGCGCCGAGGAGGCGCTCGAGCTGACGAAACTCGACCGCCTTGCAGTGGGTGGCGGTGTTGCGGCCAACGGCGAGCTGCGGCGCCGCCTTCGGGAGCTTGGGGCGGGTGTGCATGTGCCTCCGAGCGTGCTCTGCACCGACAACGCCGCGATGATCGGTGGGGCGGCGCGCTTTGCGAAGTCACTGCCTTTTCCGGAGTATCTCGGGCTCGACGCCTACTCGACGGGTGAGCGACCGCGATGACTAGTGCAGGCGCGAGCAATCACAACGGCCTGGCGCTAGCCAAGCCCTCGGCTATGGGCTGCTTAGACGGGCAAGCCCGGCGATGACCTGCGCAACGGGCAAGCACCCGCTATGAGCCGGCCCGCCAGCCTGCAACGGATCGAAGATCTTCCCTTAGTCTGCCTTTGAGTCGTCAACTATGACTGTCGTAACGCTTTACTCCAAGCCCGATTGCCACCTCTGCGTGGAGGCGCTTGCCGCGTTGTTGAAAGTACGAGCAGAGCTTCAGTTCGAGCTCTCAGAGCTTGACATCACCACCGATGAGACACTGCATCGAGCCTATTTCGAGCGGATACCGGTAGTGGCTTTGGGGGACGAGGAGCTGTTCGAGTACTTCGTCGACGAGCACGCCCTCAGAGAGCGCCTGCAGGCCATCCTCTAGAGTCACGGACGATGGCTTACAACGAGTTGACAACTCCCGTGAGCGCGATTCACGACGATGAATCACCCGTCGGCGACAGGCTTTCGCTGGGCGTTGCGGCACGGCTGTCACGCTACCTGCAGGTGCTCACCCAGGCCAAGAAGATGGGCAAGGAGACAATCTCCTCACAGGAGCTCTCCGACTACACGCACGTCAACTCCACCCAGATCCGTCGCGACCTCTCGGGCTTCGGAAAGTTCGGAAAGCGTGGCGTTGGCTACAACGTTGAGTCGCTCGTCTCGCAGATTCGCAAGATCCTTCGAACAGCCGGTCAGCACAACATCGCCCTGCTGGGCGCCGGACATCTGGGCAAGGCCATCGCCTCATCCGACATCTTCGCCGACCACGGCTTTCGGGTTGTGGCGATCTTCGACGTAGACCCCACGAAGGTTGGCACTGACGTTGGCGCTCAAACGGTGCGTAACACGAGCGAGCTCCACCAGGTGGTTGAGGATGAGGACATCGTTGTGGGCGTGCTCGCCGTCCCCACGCAAGCCGCCCAGGGTCTCGCCGACCAGCTTGTGGCCGCAGGCGTGAAGATCATCTTCAACTACTCCGAGTCCCTGTTGGCGGTGCCGCCGGAGGTGACGGTCCACACTTCCAGCCCAGCTGTCGATCTGCTCTACGCGCTGTACTTCTATCTGACCTGATCCCACCGATGGGCACGTTGCTCCTCGGGGTTCCTAAGCTGGGAACACCTTCGGCTCCGTAGGCTCAACTCGAAACCGCTCGCTATGACCAGCCTAGATCTTGACAAGGCAGTTGACACGTTTGCGCAGGCCACCGACCTTACGGTAGGTCTCGAGGAGGAGTTCGCGATCCTCGATCCCGCCACGCTCGAGCTCGTGCCGCGCTTTGAGGAGTTGCGCGACTGTGCGATCGAGAGTGATCCGCTGCTCGCGGCGTCAATCACCGGAGAGCTGATCTCCTCAGAGATCGAGATCGTCTCGGGGCGCGGTGAGAGTCTCGCGGATGCGCTCACACTCCAGCGCGAGCGTCGCCGGCGCTTGTTCGCGCTGATGGGCCGCCAGGGCGCCGCTTTGGGGTCGACGGGAACCCACCCGTGGGCGGACTATCGCAAGCAGCCGATCATCGACACAGAGCACTACCGGCGCGTCGAGCAGGGTTTGAAGTACGTGGCGTGGCGCAACAACACGTTCAGCCTGCACGTGCACGTGGGCGTCAACGACCTCAACCGCGCGGTGCGCGTGTGCGACCGGCTGCGTCCGGTGCTGCCGCTGCTTTTGGCCGTGTCCGCCAACTCGCCTTACCTCGATGGGCGTGACTCGGGGCTTCACTCGGCACGCACACAGAGCTTCACCCGCAACTTCCCCCGCTGTGGCATACCCGATGCGTTCGGTGGCTGGAGGTCCTACCGCGAGTACATCGAGTTCCTGGTGCATACGAGCTCGATCGTCGAGTTCACGCAGGTGTGGTGGTCGGTGCGTCCGCATTTCGAGTTCGGCACGGTCGAGGTGAGGATCTGCGACGCACAGAGCACAGCTGGCGAGTCCGAGTCGCTCGCAGGACTGATAGTCGCGTGTGTAGCGCAGGCAGCACGCGACGTAGATGAGAAAGTGCCCTTCTCCGACCCGCCACCGCGGCTGATCGAGGAGAACATGTGGCGCGCTATCCGCTACGGACTGGACGGGCGCATGGTCGACCTCGAGCGCGCCGAGGAGTACCCGGCAGCGGCGATTGCGGAGCGGCTCGCCGCCTGGACCGAGCCCGTTCGAAGCGAGCTCGGCGTCGAGCTCGCGTTCCCAGAGCGCAACGGGGCTCAGCGCCAGCGACGAATGATCGAGGCGGGAGTGAGCCCGGAGGAGGTGTTCGCCGCCTCCGTGCGCGAGACACTGCAAACCTATTCCGAGGAGGTGACCGTGTGATGGTTGATGGACACGAGCAGGCTGGTGCATCCGCTGCCGGAGATCAGCCCAGTGAGGAGGAGATGCGAGCGGCTTACGAAGCTGAGCTGAACCGCATCACGAGCTCTGAGATGATCCTTCAGACGGCGGTGTCGCTACTCAACATCGGTGGTCGCAGGCTTGGATTGGCGCCCACGCCCTCCAGCCCACCCGCGGCAGCCGAGCGTGACCTCGAGCAGGTGCGCGACGCCATCGACGGGGCGAGCGCCCTATTGCCGATCCTGGAGCGTCGCATGCCACGCGAGCTTGGTCCGCTGCGCGACGCCGTAGCTCAGCTGCAGGTCGCCTATGCGCGTGAGGCTCAGAGTGCCGGCAGCGCCAGTGGGAGCAGCGCAAGTACGAGCAGCACCACGTCAACCACACCGCCAGCGCCACCGGCCGAGCAAGCAACGCCCAGCGAGCAGCAGGAGCCGCCAACAGAGGGCGAGCAGCAGGGTCCTGGGCCAGCCCAGGCGAGCGGCAGGCTATGGGTTCCGGGACGCTGAGCTCACAGCGCAAGCCCTTCCGCTTCTGCGCACGATAGACTGCGCCCGCCTTTACGCCGGGTGGTGCGCTCGTAGGGAGTGGCCCGTGCGAGAACTGTGCGCGCGATTGTCCTCGCGCGGCACCCCAACCAGACCGCGGAGGATTTCTGTTGAGTAGCTTTCTGACGAACCATGGGGTCGTCGTTGCCCTTGTGTGCGCCGCCTGTGCTGTGGCGTACGGCCTCGTGACCACCCGCGCCCTGCTCGCGCTCTCCCCGGGCAACGAGCGGATGCAGAGCATCTCGGCGGCCATCCAAGACGGCGCCCGCGCCTACCTGAACCGTCAATACACGACGATTGCAATCGTGGGCGTAGTGCTGTTCGTGGCGCTGATCTTCGTGCAGAACATCGCCGTGGCATGCGGCTTTGCAATCGGCGGCATCCTGTCAGGCTCGGCCGGCTACATCGGCATGAACGTGTCGGTGCGCGCAAACTCGCGCGTGGCGGAGGCCGCTAGGGGCGGCGTGTCCCCCGCGCTGAGAGTCGCCTTCCAAGGTGGCGCCATCACGGGCATGCTCGTGGCAGGACTCGCGCTGATGGGCCTAGCCGGCTACTACGGCCTGCTCACAGCGGTGTTCAACGAGAGCCAGAAGACGGCCGTTGACGCACTCATCGGGCTTGGCTTCGGCGGCTCGCTGATCTCCGTGTTCGCTCGTCTCGGCGGCGGCATCTTCACGAAGGCGGCTGATGTGGGAGCCGACATCGTCGGCAAGATCGAGGCGGGCATCCCCGAGGATGATCCGCGCAACCCAGCGGTGATCGCCGACAACGTCGGCGACAACGTCGGCGACTGCGCCGGCATGGCTGCCGACCTGTTTGAGACCTACGCGGTCACCGCGGTCGCCGTGATGCTGCTCGGCGTGCTCACCTTCCACGAGGCCACCCGCGTGGTGATGTACCCGCTGATCCTCGGCGGCGCCGCAATCATCGCCTCGATCATCGGAACGTTCGCAGTGCGCTCGCGCACTGGAAACGTGGAGCGCGCCCTCTACCAGGGCCTGATCCTCTCCGGTGTCATCGCAGCAGCTGCGTTCGCACCGATCACCTATTGGCTGATGCGCGGACTGACCTTCAGCAAAGTCGGCAACGTCGTGAACCCGCCGTCCTGGGGCAAGTTCTATCTGTGTGCGCTGATCGGCATCGCCGTGACCGCGCTGCTGTTCGTTATCACCGACTACTACACCTCTACGCGCTTCTCACCCGTCAAGAAGACCGCGAAGGCGTCGATAACCGGGCATGCAACGAACATCATCCAGGGCTTCGGCTCGGGCTTGCAGGCCACTGCACTGCCTGCGCTGGTGCTCGTGTTCGGCATCTTCGGCGCCTGGAAGCTCGCCGGTGGCGGCACCACCGGCATCTACGGCGTTGGCGTGGCTGTCATGGGCCAACTGTCTCTAACCGGCTTGATTGTGGCGCTCGACGCGTTTGGCCCGATCACCGACAACGCCGGCGGTATCGCCGAGATGGCCGAGCTTCCCGAAGAGGTACGCAACGTCACCGACCCGCTCGACGCGGTTGGGAACACCACGAAGGCGGTCACCAAGGGCTATGCCATTGGCTCGGCAGTGCTCGCCGCGGTCGTGCTGTTCGCAGGCTTCCGCCAGGAACTGGCCGATAAGAGCCACCGCTCGATCGAATCGCTGGCGTTCGGAATCAACGAACCGCAGGTGCTGATCGGACTGCTGCTCGGCGGTCTGATGGTGTGCCTGTTCGCCTCGCTGTCGATGGAGGCGGTTGGTCGCGCAGGCGGCGCCGTGGTCGAGGAGGTCAGGCGCCAGTTCCGCGAGCACCCCGGAATCATGGAGGGCACCGAAGAGCCGGACTACGCCACGTGCGTAGACATCGTCACTCGCACCGCTCAGCGCGAGATGATCCTGCCTTCTCTGCTTCCGATCGCAATGCCAGTGATAGTCGGCCTGATCGACGTGAAGGCGCTTGGTGGCCTGTTGATCGGCGTGATCGTAGTGGGCTTCTTCTTTGCGGTCATGATGACCGCGGGCGGTGGCGCATGGGACAACGCCAAGAAGCTCATCGAGGACGGCGCCTTCGGCGGCAAGGGCTCCGAGGCCCACGCCGCCTCGGTCACCGGCGATACGGTCGGCGACCCATTCAAGGACACGGCAGGACCGGCCATCAACCCAATGATCAAGGTGGCCAACATCGTGGCCATCCTGATCATCCCGCTGATCACCTGAGATCGCCTGGAGTCCGGTTGCGGGGCCTAAGAGGGCCGCTCAGGCAACCAGAAGCCCCGTGGCCCGGACTCAACGCTGCAATAGGTCCTAAGCTCACAGAAGAGACGAGATGACCGGCAGGCAGGCTCATCGCACTGGCACGACTGTGCTGTCGCTGGCGATGGTCACGATTGGCATCGCTCTTGCGGTTGAGGCGATCGGCAGCAATAGTGTGCTGTCGGCGCGCCTGCTGCTCGGCATGCTCTTTCTGGCGGGCGGCTGTGGACGCCTCTATCTGGAGATGAAGCGGGGCAGGGGGACATGAGCCCATCCAAGGACACGCAGGCACAGGAGGCAGCGTCAGACGGTGCGAGCCACTCCGACGGGCATGTTGGGCGCCATCACCACCCACGAGCCGCCGAGCTTGGCGAAAGCGCTCGCACAACCCTGCGTCACAGTCTCGGCTCACCAATCCTCTTCGCGGTCGTCTACACATCGCTTGCCAGCGCCGTGTTCTTCTCTCTCGGGGTGGTGGCCGACCATGCGCTAGGTCTCACCCCGGTCGTCTTCCTCATCGCCGCGGTGATGTTCGGCGTGACCGCCATGACGTATGTCGAGGGAGCCTCGCTGCACCAAGAGCCCGGCGGCTCGACGGTGTTCGCGCGCTACGCCTTCAACGAGCTCGTCAGCTTCATCGCCGGCTGGGCGATGCTGCTCGACTACGTCATCCTGATCGCGGTCACCGCATTTGCCGCAACGCAGTACCTGAGCGTGTTCTGGGCCCCGCTCGGACACTCAAGCGAGGCGCTGCTGCTATCGATTGCGGTCATCGCGTTCGTCGTCTTCGCCAACGTACGTGGCTTCAACTGGCGACGTGAATTCCGCATCGGCCTGGTTGTCGTCGGAGCGCTTGTGCTCGAGCTCGTCGCTATCGGGATTGGGCTCGTGCAGTCCTTCAACCTCCACACGCTCGTATCGCAGGTCCACCTCGGCAGCGCACCCACCTGGTCGGGACTAGTTTTCGCGCTCACGGTCACCACGATCGCCTTCACGAGCGTGGAGTCCGCATCGGGTTTGGCCGGCGAGGTGAAAGCAGGACGCGGCGCTCTACGCAGGCTGATCGCCAGCGGAACGGTGACGGTCGTGCTCGCCTATGTCGGCATCGCCATCGTCGCCGTTACAGCGCTTCCGCTGCCAAATGGAGCCATCCCCGGACACGATTTCTCCGATGCGCCAGTCGTTGACGTCATGCGGGCGCTGCATCCGCACTGGCTCTCGCAAACGCTCGTCTACCTGATCGGTTTGGTCGCCGCCGGCACGCTGATCGCAGCGGCCGACTCGGCGATGCTCGGCCTCTCGAGGCTTGCCTACTCGCTATCCACCAACCGCCAGATACCCAGTGGACTCGGCCGTCTTCATCCACAAAGATCGACCCCATATGTCCTAATCCTTCTCTCCGGTCTTCTTGCCGCAGCACTCGTGATCCCCGAGAGCCTCGATTTCCTCGTAGGGATCTACGCCTTCGGGGCCATGCTCGCTTTCACGATCGCCCACATGTCGGTCGTGAAGATGCGCTACAGCGAGCCGAACAGCAACCGTCCATACCGCACCCCTTTCTCGGTGCGGCTGCGTGGAGGGGAATTGCCGCTGCTTGCAGTGTTTGGCGCCGTTGTGTGCTCGGCGGGCTGGATCGCAACGATCGTCGTGCATGAGCCAGCGCGTTATGTAGGCCTGGGCTGGATGATCGCTGGAATCGCTCTGTATGTGATCTATAGGCGAGCTGATGAAACATCGCTTTTCCAGCGTGTAACGGTACCCGCCTCGGCATTGCGCGTCGAACATCTCCCGGAGCGAGAGTATGGCTCGATTCTGGTGCCGCTGTGCGGCACACGTCTGGATGAGGACATCATCCAGACCGCAGCTCTACTGGTTGCCGGCAAGCCCACCGACACTGCCGAGATCGACAACTCCACGATCGAGGCTGTATGGATCTTTGAGATGCCGATGTCGCTGCCGCTCGACGCGCGCCTGCCTGATGCTCAGATCAAGCACGCCCGTCAAGCGCTCGCGCGCGCCAAGGTGGTGGGGGAGGAGTACACCGGTGTGCAGGTCGCCACCGCCACAGTCAGGGCCCGCCGCGCTGGACAGGCGATCCTCGAGGAGGCCCGCCGCCGTGGTGTTGAGGCAATCGTGCTTGGAGCGGAGGAGCCCTCTCGCATCCGTGGTGGCTCCCGTCTAGGAGGCCGGGGGGGACCGCTTGAGAACTTCGTGGGCGACGTCACCAAGTACGTCGTACGCAAGGCCCACTGCCGGGTGATCGTAACCGCTCCCTCCGCTCGCGACTACGGCGAGGTCATCGCCGAGGCTGAGTCAGCTCACAAGGCTCCCAAGACACCCCCTACCGCGCCGGTCGCCTGAGCGCGCATCGTCTAATCTCAGCGCCATGTTCGTGTTGATCGTCGGAGCCGGCCGTGTTGGATCGGCCGTCGCCAAGTCGGCTATCGCCGCCGGCCATGAGGTATCTGTGCTCGATGAGGACCCGCTTTCCCACGAGCGCCTCGATGCCGGTCAAAGTCGCAGCTGGGAGGAATCCGACGGTCAGTTCACGGTCGGCACCGCCCTTGAGACCGATGCGCTCATCCAGGCAGGCATCGAGCGTGCCGACGTGTTCATCGCATCAACCGACGGCGACAACACCAACCTGATCATCGCCCAGATCGCCCAGCGGCGCTTCGGGGTGGCGAAGGTGCTCGTGCGCGTGATGGACCCTGCACGCGCAGGCTGGTATGGCGAACAGGGACTGCACACCATCTCGCCCACCAAGCACGCCATCGAAATGTTCGAGAGCGCGCTAGCCGCCGAGTCGGCATAGGCCCTTCGATGCCAGGGGCGCAGTCGTGTACGTGATCATCGTCGGCGCCGGCAAGGTTGGGCGCAACCTCGCACGTGAGCTGATCCTCAAGGGCAACGAGGTCACTTTGATCGAGTCCTCGCGCCCCCGCTATCTCGTGATCGAGGAAGAGTATGAGCACGCCGTTCAGTACGGCGACGCCACAGAGCTATGGGTGCTTGAGCGCGCCGGCATCCAACGTGCCGACTTGGTAATCGCCGTCACTGGCGACGACGAGGACAACATGCTGGTCTGCCAGGTAGCCAAGGAGAAGTACCTATGCGAGCGCATCATCGCTCGCGTCAACAATCCGCGTAACTACGACCATTTCAAGCTGCTTGGCATCCAGCCTGCTGTGTCTGCAACTGACCTCATTCTGCGTCTGATCGAGCACGAGGTCCCTCGCTATGGGCTAGTCCATCTGCTTGCGCTCGAAGAGGAGCGTTTGGAGATCATCGAGCTCGAGGTCAGCGCCGGGGCGCCCGTGGTGGGCGAAAGCGTCTCTGCCATCGCGCTTCCAGAAGGAAGCCTCATCATCTCGGTCCTGCGCGGTGGCTCTGGCTTCGTTCCCAAGCCCGACACCATCATCGAAGCGGGCGATGAGGTCCTGCTCGTGCTTGATCCGGGGCTTGAGAGCGCCATCACGGCGTTCTTCGCGCCGAATGGGAGTCACACCGAGGCCTAGGGCGCCCACTTCCTGAGGGGCGAGACGTGTAAGCATCTGTTGGCAGTCGTTTCCCCGTAGGGATCGGTGTGCGAAGACGCTATTCTTCCCCTCAAGACGCACTGTCCGGGATAGTCCAATTGGCAGTGACGCCCGGTTCTGGTCCGGGAGATTGGGGTTCGAGTCCCTGTCCCGGAGTTCATAAACCCCCTCTGTGTGCGGCCTTCGACCACGCAGTCTCCTCGAAGAGGGGAGGGTTTGGATAGGTCGGTCCCTAGGCCACCGCGTGCACTGCCCAGTCACGGTAGAGGTTGTAGTAGCGACCTTTGGCGGCAATCAGCTCGTCGTGGGTGCCCTCCTCCATGATTTTGCCGTGTTCTAGTACAACGATGCGGCCGGCCTGGCGGATCGTGGATAGGCGATGAGCAATCACAATCGCGGTTCGTCCGGCGAGCAGACGGCGCAGGCCCACCTCTATGCGGCCCTCGGTGTGCAGGTCTACGTTGGAGGTAGCCTCATCGAGGATCAACACGCGCGGGTCGGCTATCAGCGCGCGTGCGAATGCAATCAGCTGACGTTGACCCGCGGAGAGCTGGGCGCCGCGCTCGCCAACTTCAGTGTCATAGCCTTGCTCGAGCTCGGAGATGAACGTGTCTGCGCCAACAGCCTTCGCCGCTGCCTCCACTTCCTCTTGAGAGGCGGTTGGCTTGCCGAATGCCATGTTCTCGCCGATGGTGCCGGAGAACAGGAACGCCTCCTGGGGAACAATCCCCATCTGTGAGCGCAGCGAGCTGCTTGCCACGTCGCGCAGGTCGTGCCCATCGATCAGCACCCGCCCAGCGGTCGGGTCGTAGAAGCGGGCGGCGAGCTTCGCGAACGTCGACTTGCCTGCGCCTGTGGCGCCCACAAGCGCCACAGTCTGGCCGGGCGGGATGTGCAGATTGACGCCATCGAGCGCGAGCACCTCTGCGGGGCCAACAGATCCGTCGCTCCCCAAAAGCTCATTGCCCTCGACACTCCCCTCAACCGGCGTTTGCGCGTCCGGGTCGATGCCGCCGCGTCCGTGGCGTCGGTAGGCGAACGACACGTCTTCGAAGCTCAGCTCGCCCCGAATGACACCGAGCTCGGTTGCGCCGTGCCTGTCGCTCAGGTCCGGTTTGACGTCCAGCAGCTGGAAGATCTTCTCGAGCGCCGCCATTCCCGACTGGTAGGTGGCATAAAGCTGTGACAACTGCTGTATCGGTTCAAACAAGTAGGAGAGGGTCAGCACGAACGCCACCACGGTGCCGGTCGTTATGTGCCCGTCAATCGCCTGGTAGCCGCCGTAGAGCACAATCATGGCGAGCGCCACGCCGGAGAGCATTTCCACCGCCGGGAAGTAGTTCGCGTTCAGCCGTACCGTGCGCATGTTCGCCTCGCGGTTGTCCTCGTTGAGCTCAGCGAACTGCGCAAGGTGGCGAGGCTCTTGGCCGAACGTGCGCACAACCCGTATGCCGGAGAGCGTCTCCTGCAGGTAGGCCGTGATCGATCCGATCGTCTCCCGGGTACGGCGGAAGGCGCCTGCCGAGGTGATCCGAAACCAAATGCTTCCGGCTGCCACGAACGGGATGATGCAGAACGTCAGCAGTGCAAGTTTCACGTCCAGGTACAGCAGTACCCCGATTGCTCCAACGAGCGTCAGGCCCGACTGGAACAGCGTCACCACCGAGTCGGTCACGAGGCTGTCGAGCGCCTCCACGTCGTTGGTGATGCGTGAGATCAACACGCCCGCTGGGCGGCTCTCGTAGAAGCCAATCGGCAGGCTCTGCAGGTGGGTGAGGATACGCACCCGAAGGTCGGCAAGCGCTCGCTGGCCCACCCAGCCAACGAGATAGGTTTGAAAATAGGTCATAAGCCACACCAGCAGCGCGTCCGCAAGGAACAGCACCACAACGATCACAAGCGTTTCGGTGTCGTGGTGATCGATCCCCTGGTCAATCGCCTGCTTGGCGAGCAGCGGGGGCGCCAGCGAGGCTACGGTGCCCACCAAGAGCGTCACCAGCGCCAGGGCTGCACGCGCACGGTAGGGCCCAACCAGTGAGATTAGTCCGCGCAGGTTGCGCCCGCGCGTTCCTTTGGCTGCACGCTCGCCGGTCCACTGGCTGCCTGCGGGGCCGCGACCACCGAAGCCTCTGCCGCCATGGGCGCTCACAGTCCGCTCACCTCGCGCTCGCGCGTCTCCTTGGTCATGAACACCGTCTCCGGCAGGCCCTTTTCGACTATTTCGCGGTAGAGCTCGGATGCCTCGAGCAGTTCGTGATGGTTGCCGTAGGCACAGATCCTGCCGTGATCGAGCACCGCAATCTCATCAGCCAGCGCAATCGTGGAGAGGCGGTGGGCGATCACGAACGTGGTGCGTCCTGTCATGGCCTCTGCCAGCGCCAACTTGATGCTCTGCTCAGTGGACGCATCCACCGAGGAGGTCGCATCGTCGAGGATCAGCACACGCGGGTTGGCAAGCAGTGCGCGCGCAATCGCCAGGCGTTGGCGCTGCCCGCCGGAGAGGCTCAGTCCCCGCTCGCCCACGCGCGTGTCATAGCCCTTCGGGAGGCGCTCCACGAACTCGTGCGCCTGTGCGCGCTTTGCCGCCAGCTCGATCTCCTCGCGTGAGGCGTCCGGGCGTGCATATGCGACGTTCTCCGCCACGGTGGCGGAGAACAGGAACGGGTCGTCGCTAACAACCGCTATCGCAGCTCGCAGTGAGCGCACGCTGACCTCGCGAACGTCGGCGCCGTCAAGCAAAACCTGTCCCTCGCTTACGTCATACAAACGTGAGATGAGTGACACGAGGCTGGTCTTGCCCGAGCCGGTAGTCCCCACGAGCGCGATCGTGCGCCCCGCAGGAACGTCGAGGTCAACATTGCTCAGCACTGCCCGTGCAAGCCCGGTCTTGGGAGGGCCGTTGACTTGCGCGAGCGCCTTCTCTGGATGGCCGTTGGTCTGCGCAAGCCCCTCCTCTCGGTAGCCGTTGGCATGCTGGAGCTCACTCGTCGCTGCAGTGGATTGCTCAAGTGACTCCTCCGCGGGGGTCAGCTCTGACTGGCCGTCCGCGGCGAGCGCCGGCGACACGAGCTCCTGGTCGCTGTCGTAGCGCAGGGTCACCCCGCGCAGCTGCACGTGACCGTTGCCAGCCGGCAGGTCGGGGGCGCCGGGCTCTTCAGTCAGGCGGGGCTCGCGGTCAAGCAGCTGGAAGATGCGCGCGCCCGAGGCGGTCGCGCGCTGGGCTAGGTTGAGCGTCATCCCGAGCGAGCGCGTCGGGCCAACCAGCATGTTCAGATAGAAGTAGAAAGCGCTGAACTGGCCCAGGGTGAGGCTTGAGTGGATCACTCTTTGACCGCCAATCAACAGCACAGCCGTCAGGCCCAGCTGTGGCAGGAAGGCAATCATCGGGTTGTAGCGAGCCTCCTGGCGTGTTGCAACCATCGACTGGTCGAACACCCGCGCCACGCTGTCTGAGAAGCGCTTGAGCTGGCGTGGCTCGCTTGCAAAGGACTTGACTACGCGTACGCCCGATATGTTCTCCTCGGCGTTTGCGGTCAGTTCGGCAATGCGCTGCTGAACCTCCTGAATCGCCGGTCTTGCGCGGCGGCCATAGCGGTTTGAGATAACCACTACGAACGGCACCGGCGCAAGCGCAATCAGGCCCAACGTGGGATTGATCACGATCATCGCCACACCCGCCAGCAGGATTGTGAGCACGAACTGCAGGATGAACACGAGCCCGTAGCCGAGGAAGAAGCGCACAGCCGCCAAATCCACGGTCGCGCGCGACATCAGCTGTCCGGTTTGCTGGCGGTCGAAGAAGCCGAGCTCCAGACCCTGCATGTGACGGTAGAGCTGATCGCGTAGGTCGTACTCGATGCCAAGCGACACCTGGCCGGCGATCAGGCGCCGCCAATAGGTAAGCCCCCAGCGCACGATTGCAGCCCCAAGAATCCCCAGGGCTATCAGGAGCAGCCTGTTGCGGTCCTGTTCGCTCAGCGCCGTCTGATGGTGCTGAGCGTGGCTGGCGCCTTGGTTGATGGCTTCCACAGCTGCTCCCGTCAGTCCAGGAAGCAGCACTGTCATCACCATCGCCACGCTCGCCAGCACCCAAGAGATCGCCAATCCTCGCTTGTAGGGGCGCAGAAAGCCGAGTAGTCGGTAGAAGGTCGTCATAGTTGCTTAGTCAACGATTATTGCACCAGGGTTGAGTCTGTGACTTCACGGGAGTCGCCTTTGGCTCGCTCACGGGTCACTTCCACGCGCTCGCTGGCGCGCCCGAGATGCTCGCACTACTCTTGCCGCATGTCATCCGACGGTCCGCTGACTCCCAGCTCGCGAGGCCCGAGAGCCGGGCTGTGCGAGACGTGCCAGCACCGCCAGCTAGTGCCCAACACCCGCGGTTCGGTGTTCTCACTGTGCACCCGCTCGCGAATAGATCCAGCTTATCCGCGCTACCCACGCCTGCCGGTGCTCTCCTGTCCAGGCTATGAGGAGCACGCGAGCTGAGGTGGCGGGCGGTGCGTAGCGAGTCCGCCGGGAAGATCACTCAGTGAGCGGTGGCCGCTTGCGGTTGGACCGGCTCCGCAGCGCTCTGCTGATCGGCCTCGGCCGGCGCTCGTGAGGCGATGAAGTCCTTCGAGCGCACAAGCGTGAACCCGGCTATCGCGCCAACGAAGGCGATCGCTGCGGCTATCTCGAGAATGTTGTTGAGCGCTCCTGTGAATGCAACACGGTAGGTGTGGTGGGCGAGCGCGCCTTGGGATATGTCGTGCTGGAACACAGCGCCGAGTGCGGCGATCCCTGTAGCTATGCCCACCTGACGAAAAGTGTTGTTGGCTCCGGAAGCCATCCCGCTGCGTGACACCGGAGCGACCGCGATCGCGGCGGAGGCGAGCGGTGGGTTGACCAGGCCAATGCCGGCGCCCTGCAAGATGAATCCGGGGATCAGCGCGGTCCAGCCGGAGGTTGCGGTGACGGCGGTCATTGTGAGTAGGCCAGCCCCTACGAGCAGCATGCCCACGCCAAGCAGCAGTCGGATCGGAACGCGCACGCTTAGGCGCCCGGCGAGGGGGGCCACGGCGAACGAGAGCAGGGTGATCGGCAGGAAGCGCAGACCGGCCTGAAGCGGGTGGTAGTGGAGCACCGTTTGGATGTAGAGCGTGAGGTATAGGAACATCGAGAACGCCGAGGCGGCGGTTGCGAACGCCACGATGCTCGCGCCCGCAAACGCGGGGCGGCGGAACAGCGAGAGGTCCAGCATCGGACGCTCTTGCATGGTCTCGGCGATCAGGAACAGCGCGAACAGCACTGCTGAGCTCGAGAGCATCACAACCGTCTCGGTGGAGCCCCAGCCCAGGTCGTTGCCGCGCACGAGCGCGAACACCAGCAGGAACAGCGAGCCCGAGAACGTGACGAGACCGGCCCAATCCACTCCTGTGGCCTGGGGGTCGCGCGACTCAGCCACCTTTGCAAGTGTCAAGAAGACGGCCATAACGCCGATCGGCACGTTCACGAAGAAGATCCATTCCCAGCCGATTGCGCTGGTAATCACGCCGCCGACGAGCG
>JBAPMC010000122.1:0-1887 GCA_049278415.1 Solirubrobacteraceae bacterium | reverse complement strand
CGATTGTCCTGAGTGGCGTGAAGGCAGGAGAAACCGTGGTACTTCCAGCGGCGAGCACGAGCTCGAGCGCCACCAGCCTCACGTCCCGACTCAGCCGCCTCGGCGGCGGTGGCCTTGGTGGTGGCGGCGGTGGCGGCGGATTGACCGGCGGTGGGGGCGCAGCTTTCTTCAGGGGCGGCGGCTGATGCGCAGGCCTCTGCGCGCGCGTAGCGAAAGCCCCACGCGCGCTCCTCGTAGCCGCCCACTTGTCGAGCGCGCAACACTCGGGAGAGCCTCGGGGGCCTCCGCCCAGCGCGGTGGTGCTCGCCGTCGTGCACCGGTGATACAGGTGCACGACGTATCCAAGACCTTCGAGTTGGGCCAAATCCGGGTACACGCGCTGCGCAAGGTGTCACTACAGATCGACACCGGAGACATGGTTGGGATCATGGGCAGCTCGGGCAGTGGCAAGAGCACTCTGATGAACATCCTCGGCTGTCTGGACATCCCCACGGACGGCCGCTATGAGATCGATGGCGTGGATGTCAGCCACATGGATGAGGACGACCTCGCCGACCTACGCAATCGCAAGATCGGCTTCGTCTTTCAGAGCTTCAACCTCGTCCCACGTACAAGCGCCATCGCCAACGTGGAGCTACCGCTGGCCTATGCCGGCCTGAACCGCGCCGAGCGACGCCGGCGGGCTGAGGCGGCCCTTAGCTCTATGGGCATGACCAACCGCATGCACCACATGCCCTCTGAGCTCTCCGGCGGCCAACAGCAACGCGTGGCGGTGGCCCGCGCAATCGTCACCAACCCTTCGCTGATCCTCGCGGACGAGCCGACCGGCAACCTCGACTCACACTCAACCGAGGATGTGCTGCGGATCTTTGGGCATCTGAACGAAGAGGGCCGCACGGTGGTTCTGATCACCCACGAGCCGGATGTCGCCGATCAGACAAAGCGGGTGATCCGCTTGAGCGATGGCGAGATCGTCGAAGACCGTCGCTTACTAGGCGTGCGTGATGCGCCACCGGTGTTGCATGCTCAGAAGTCCGCTCACCGCCAGTCCGCCGAAGCAGGCGTCGTAGAGGCCCACTTGTGATCGGCCCGGGCACACTGCGCATAGCGTGGAGCGGGATCACTGCGAACAAGCTGCGCTCCGGGCTGACGATCCTCGGCATGACGATCGGCGTCGCCTCAGTGATCGTGTTGATAGCAGTCGGCAACGGCTCCTCTAAGGCCGTCCAGTCGCGCATCCAGAGCCTCGGAACCAACGTGTTGATCGTGATGCCAAGCGGTGGCGGCTTTCGCCTTGGCCCACGCGCGAGCACGGCGGGGAGCGTCTCGCTGACCAAGCAAGACGCTGACGCGCTTGAGAGCCCAAGCCTCGCCCCTGACGTCAAGAGCGCCTCGCCCGTGGTCAACGCTACCGACGTGAACCTCGTCGCCGCCAGCTCCAGCTATGAACCGTCCTCGTTTGTCGGTACGACGCCCTCCTATCTGGAAGCACACAGCTACAAGATTGCCGAAGGCGCTGCCTTCACCTCTGCAGAGGTGAGCCAGCACAAGCGCGTGGCGGTGATCGGGCAGAGCGTTGTGCAGGAACTGTTCTCTGGGCAGAGCGCGGTTGGGCAGAACATGAAGGTCAACGGCAGCAACTTCGAAGTGGTAGGCGTGCTCGCCTCCAAGGGATCCAACGGGGCCACCAACGAGGACGACGTCGTGATGGCCCCGATCACGACCGTGCAGAACACGCTGAGCGGCGCTGGACCGGTTGACTCGATCACGGTGCAGGCCACCTCGGAGTCCTCACTCAACGCCGCCGAAGCCCAGGTCTCCACGATCATCGAGGAACGTCACAAAATCACGAACACCTCAGAACCCGGCTTCCAGGTTCTCAACCAG
>JBAPMC010000121.1:0-3297 GCA_049278415.1 Solirubrobacteraceae bacterium | reverse complement strand
GAACCAGTATATGCAAGACCCAACTCCCTGTTGTTTTGAATGCTAGCGCAATTTCCACCTCAGTTGCTTCACCTTCGAGACGCATCGCTCTCGCGATGCTCCTCAGGCTGAGGTCTCAGACCCTCCTGGTAAGGAGCGCGACTTCGCGCGTCTCGAACCATGAGGCCTTGGGAAAAGCCAGGGCGCTCACTCTTTCACAGCTCCGGTCATCGCCGATACGTAATGCTCGACAAAGAAGGCGTAGAGGATGACGAGCGGCAGCGAACCCGCCAGCGCGCCGGCCATCAGCGCACCCCAGCGATAGACGTCGCCATCGACGAACTCGTTAACGATGGCGACCGGCACGGTCTTGTTCTGGGTCGATTGCAGGAAGGTGAGCGCATAGATGAACTCGTTCCAGCACAGCGTGAAGCAGAAGATGAACGCCGAGATCAGCCCGGGGATCGCCAGCGGCAGCACGATCCTGATCAGGATCTGCCAGCGGCTCGCGCCATCGATCAGCGCGCATTCTTCCAGCTCGAACGGGATGGTCTTGAAATAACCCATCAGCAGCCAGGTTGAGAACGGAATCAGGATGGTCGGATAGGTGAGGATCAGCGCCAGCGGCGAATCGAACAGGCCATACTGGAAAACCACGGTGGCGAGCGGAATGAACAGGATCGACGGCGGCACCAGATAGGACAGGAAGATCAGGCCGCCGACCCATTGCGCGCCGCGATAGCGCATCCGCACGATGTCATAGGCGGCGAGCACGCTGGCAACGATCGACAGCACGGTGGCGCCGATCGCGACATACATCGTGTTCCAGAGCCAGTGCGGATAATAGCTCTCGAACAGCAGCTTGTGGAAATGCTTGAGGGTCGGATTCCAGGTCCAGAACGGGTTGTACCGGTCGAGATCGAGCAACTGGTCGTCCGGCTTGATCGACGTCAATCCCATCCAGTAGAACGGAAACAGCACGATGAACACGATGATCGCCAGCGGCAAATAAAGCGTGACGATGCGGCGCGGCACCGACTGCAGATAGCTCATGCCTTCGCTGTTATCGACCCGCGCCGGCGACGACAGGATGCTCTTCAGGTCGACCGCTTTCGGTGCCGGGAGATCAGTCATTGTTCTCTCCCTGCTGCCATTTGCGGCAGCGCGCGCGGGGCTTGCCCGTTCGCGCGAACACAAAAACGCTGCGCCGCGGGTCAGTCATTGTTTTCCCCCTGCTGCCATTTGCGGCGCTGCAGCCCGAACCAGGAGACCATGATCGCGGCGAGCAGGAACGGAATCATGGCGCTGGAAATCGCCGCGCCCTCGCCGAGCTGGCCGGCGATGATGGCGCGCTGATAAGACAAAGTCGCCATCAGGTGGGTGGCGTTGACCGGACCGCCACGGGTCATCGCCCAGATCAGCTGGAAGTCGGTGAAGGTGAACAGCACCGAGAACGTCATCACCACGGCAATGATCGGGGTCAGCAACGGATAGGTGATGTAGCGGAACATCTCCCAGCGGCTGGCGCCATCGAGCGTCGCCGCCTCGTAGAGCGAGGGCTGCACGGTCTGCAGTCCGGCCAGCAGCGTGATCGCGACAAAGGGAACGCCGCGCCAGATATTGGCGAAGATCACGCAGGCCCGCGCCCAATTCGGATCGCCGAGGAAGTTGATGTTGTGGCTGATCAGGCCGAACTGCCTGAGCGACCACGAGATGATGGAGAATTGCGAATCGAAGATCCACCAGAACGCCAGCGCCGACAGCACGGTCGGCACGATGAAGGGGATCAGCACCAGCGCGCGCAGCATGGCCTTGAACGGCATGTTTTCGTTGAGCAGCAGCGCCAGATAAAGTCCGATCGCGAATTTGATGCTGCTCGCGATCAGCGTGTAGAACACCGTATTGAACACCGACAGCCAGAAGATGTCGTCGCCCCACAGCCACTCGTAGTTTTCGAGCCCGATATATCCGCCGGGCTGGCCAATCTTGGCATCGGTGAACGAAATCCAGATCCCCAGGCCCAGGGGATAGGCCAGGAAGAAAATCAGGAACCCCATCGCCGGCAGCATGAACCAGAAACCGAGCCAGTCGCGGTTGGTCTTGAGCTGGTCCCAGGCGGTGGCTTCGCGGATCTGCGGTTTGGTGCGCTGCGGCGCCAGTGCGATGTCAGCCATGGGCGATGTCCCGTGTTGATGCAAACAGCATGTGCCGCCCTATCTCGAATGCGCCGAACCGCATCGTCCGGCGTCTTGCTGTCGTATCCAATAGGGAGGGCGGCGGTCGCCCACCGCCCTTCCCAGGCTTTATCAGCGATAAATTCGCTTCAATTGCCGCTCGGTTTCCGCAATCGAGCTCTTGGCGTCCTTGGCCCCGGTGCAGTAGTTGGCAAACATGTCGACGACCAGGAAATCGGCGATCGCGGTCGCCGCCTTCTCGCCGGGGGTCCCGAGGCCGGATGCCGGCCGCGCCCGCTTGCTGGCCTGCGCGAACACCGCGTTCTTCGGGTCGGCGGTCCAGACCGGGGCCGAATCGTAGGCATTGAGCGTATGCGTGAGATAGCCCCGCGCGCCGGAGAGCCACTTCTCGAACTGATCCTTTTCCAGCATAAAGGCGACGAAGGCCTTGGCGGCGTTCGGATATTTTGTGAAGTTGAAGGCCAGGATCGGAACCGCGAGCTGCAGTTCGGTCGGGTGGCCGACCGGTCCGACCGGCCACAGCGCGTGATAGGTATCCTCCGCGAGATCCTTCATCTTCGGATCGTCTTTTGCGGCCACGTAAATCGATATACCGTTGGCCGTGCAGTACAACTCGCCCGACAGGAACGCCTTGTTGTTGGAGCCGTCATTCCAGGACGCGCAGCCTGGGATGAAGGTGTCGGACACCGCCTTGGCGTATTCCAGCGCCTTCACCGTCTCCGGCGAATTGATGATGACCTTGTCGTTCTTGTCGACGGTGTAGGCGCCGTGACCCCACAAAATCCAGTGCAGCCACGCATTGGCGTCGCCGGTCGCGTGCCCCAGCGCGAAGCCGGCCGGGGTGTTGTTCTTCTTCAATTCCTTGCACATTTCGAGGAAGCCGGGGAAGTCGGTCGGGAACGCCTTGAACCCGGCCTTCTCCACCGCCGATTTGCGGTAGGTCATGTAGCCGCCAACGGTCGCCACGGGGATGCCGAGCCAGTCGTTGCCCTTCTTGCAGGTCTTGGCCGCGGCGTCGGTCCAGCCGCCATATTTCTTGCCGAGGTGATCGGCAACGTCGTTCATCTTCAAGACCTTGGTCGGGAACAGCTGCGGCAGCGTGTGCAGGCCCCAGGCCATGTCG
>JBAPMC010000120.1:0-3118 GCA_049278415.1 Solirubrobacteraceae bacterium | reverse complement strand
GCCCTTGCCGATCATGCGCTCGCTGCGCACCACACTCGCCCCGGCCGCCTCGGCGAGCGCCGCGGTGTCATCGGTCGAGCCGTCATCGGCCACCCATAGCGCGGCGTCCGGGAAGGCGGAAGCCAGCGCAGCGAGTGTGGCGGCGATGCGATCCGCCTCGTTGTAGGCGGCGACGATCGCGCACACGTCTGCGCTCGAGGCGGTTGGCTGGATCACAGAGGCCGTCATCGGTCGAGTTTGGCGGCTATTGTCTCCCACCGTTGTCAATCGCAGGGTTCTCGGAGGTTTGCGCGTGGCTGAGGTAGAGGCTCACATCACTGGCACTGTCTGGAAGATCGAGTGTGCCGTGGGCGACGTGATCGAGGAGGGAGACACGGTGGCGATCCTCGAGTCGATGAAGATGGAGATGCCCGTCGAGGCGGAGGACGCAGGGAAGGTCGTGGAGATCCTTTGCGAGGAGGGCCAGGCGGTCAACGAGGGCGACACGCTCGTCGTACTGGAGTAGGGCCGCCAAGTCGGCCTAGTCATGCAGCCAATCGTGTTTCATGACCTCGCCGCCGAGATCCTCTTCGGCGCGAGCCTGATCCTGTGGATCACCATCGAGCTCATGGTGGGGGTGCGCACCGACGCCAGCGGGCGCACTGCGCGCGAATGGACGCAGCCGTTGATCATGTGCGTAGTGCTGTCGAGCCTCGTGCTCGCAGCCGTGCTCGCCGAGCACCAAGTCGCACCGCTACCCGGCTCACCGTGGTGGCCGGTGGCGGTCGGTCTAACGTTGTGGTGGTCAGGAGTTGCGTTCAGGCTGTGGTCGGTGCGCACCCTGGGCCACTTCTTCAAGATGGCGGTCGTCGTGCAGGACGACCATCGCGTCATCGACAGCGGACCCTATCGCTGGTTGCGACATCCGAGCTATACGGGAGCCCTCCTGACCAACACCGGCATTGGCTTCGCGCTCGGCGACTTGGCAAGCGTCGCGGTCATGCTGTTCCTACCGCTGATCGCCTTCCTGATTCGCATTCGCGTAGAGGAGCGTCTGCTGCTGCGAGAGCTGGGCGAGGAATATGCCGCGTACTCACAGCGAACCGCGCGACTCGTACCGGGACTCTTCTAGCACTCCACACGAGCTCACGGCGGACCCACTGGCCTCACATCAGGCCCGTCCCTTTGGACGGCGCTTGGTCAGTGGCTGTCACTCGACCTCCAAGCGTGGCAACAAGCGTTCCAAGCCCTTCGGCAGCCACCAGTTTCGTGCACCGAACATGCACATCAACGCCGGCACGAGCATCAGCCGGATCAGCGTCGCGTCGATCGCAATCGCCGCGGCGAGCGCGAAGCCGAACTGCTTGAGTTCGAGCACGTCGGCGGTCAGGAAGCTGCCGAACACCGCCACCATGATCGCGGCGGCGGCGGAGATTGGGCGGGCGGTGTGTGCAACTCCCGAGATGACAGCCTGGCGGTTGTCGGCGGTCTTGAGCCACGTCTCCTGTATTCGGCGGATCAAGAAGACCTCGTAGTCCATCGACAGCCCGAACAGCAGCACGAACATGCAGAGCGGCAGGAAGCTCTGGATGAACCCCGAGCTTGCGAAGCCGAGCAAGCGTTCTCCGTGGCCGTCCTGGAAGATCAACACGACCAGCCCGAGCGTGGCGCCGGTCGCGAGCAGGTTCATCATCACAGCCTTGATCGGGAGCACTACGCTGCGAAACACGCTCAGCAAGAACGCCAGTGCCATTGCGAGCGTGATGACTACCACCAGCGGTAGCTTCGAGCTCGTCTCTGCGGAAACGTCAACCGCCTGGGCGACCGCTCCACCGACGAGCACGATAGACCCGTCTCTGGCGCTGACAGCCGGGGCCAGGTCGGTGCGGACATGGCGCACCAGGGCATAGGCCGCCGGCGAGTCGACCGCCACCGCGGGCACAACCGTGAGCAGCGCCACTCTTCCAAACGAGTGAACCGTGACGCCAGCCACTCTCTTGTCGGCGCGCAGATCACGAGCCAACATGCGGGCTCCGCCTCGCGCTGAGGCTGGCTTACCAGCCGACGCCTTACCGAGCCCGTCAGCTCGATTGGAGCGTGGGGGGATCTCGACGGAGCGATCGTCCACCACCACGGCAAGCGGACCTATCATGCCGGGACCGAATGAATGCGCGAGCACGTCTGCCGCGCTCCCGGAGGGCGTGCCCGAAAGCGCGGGAACCCCAATGTTGATGCCATATCTCAAGCCGAGGGTCGGTACCATCGCGAGCACCAAGAGCGCCGATATCGCCACCGAGACGATCACTGGGCGGCGCATCATCGCGGCCGCCCATCTTGCCCATCCGCCGTGCTCGGCTCCCACCGCCGTCACCTCCGAGGGCTGCAGACGGTTGGGGAGCGAACCGGCGTTGATCCTCGGACCGAGCTGTGCGAGGAGAGCGGGCAGCAGCGTCAGCGCCGCAGCCAGTGCACAGATCACGCTCGCCAGAGTTCCAACAACGAACTCGCGGAAGATCGGCGCGCGCAGGACGAGCAGCGATGTAAGCGAGAACCCGACGATTGCTCCCGAGTAGACGATCGTTCGGCCAGAGGTAGCGATGCTCACTCCAACCGCCTCGGCGATCCGTCCGCGTTCTCGTCGTGGATTATTGGGTGAGCGAGCAAGCTCCTCACGAAAGCGACTCACGATGAACAGGGAGTAGTCGATACCGATTCCAACGCCGATCATCGTCACGATCGTAAGCAGGAAGACGTCGAACCTCAGCAACGTGGCGAGGACGGTGATCACGCCGAAGGTCGCCAGCAGCCCCGCCCCGGCGAGCATCAGCGGCACGGCCGCGGCGAGCAGCGCCCCGAGCGCGACGATCAGGATCAGCAGAGCCATGGGTATTCCGATCGCCTCCGCTCGCTCGCCGTCGCTCGTCTCGACTTGTGCGAGATCCTTCGCCAGCGGCGAGAAGCCCGTCAGCGACACCCGCACGCCCTCACCGCTCGTGCGGACGACGGCTTCCTGTACTTCCCCAGCCTGAGTGAACCGTTCACGCGCATCGCCGCCGAGCGCGAGCGGCGCCACCGCCACGTGCCCGTTGGCGGAGATCCGCGAGCGGGCGCCGTAGGGGCTGAGCACGCTCTGCACACC